>DAOWMX010000017.1 GCA_030642885.1 Anaerolineales bacterium
ATCAAGACGACAGTGTTTTATATTTTCTTGTCTGGGATCATCGCCGTGATCTTGGTCCCGGTTTTTTTCATCGTATCCCTTTCGTTCCTGTCCACACGTGACGCCTATCGCTATCCGCTTCCGCTTCTCCCTGCCCTTGAAGTGAATTACTCTCTGACCTTCGGCGAGAGGGGCTACCTATTGAGCGTGTACGACCGCATCGATGATGAATACCAGACCGTCCTCGACACAAAGGAACTCGAGAAGATGTCGGTCTATATGAAATCCCAATTGAACACACCGGTGACAATCCCGGAATTGGAGGAGCAGGTCGCGCGTCTCGAAAGCGAAGATCCGGTCTACTTCTCACTAAAAGCAAGCCTGCTCGCCAACTACATGACCTTCTTCAGAGTCGCTGGGACTGGACAGGCTATACCGGCGTTATTTCGCAGTCTCCAAGTCGCCTTCATGACGATTATTATCTCCGTCTCGATCGGAGGCATGGCCGGATATGCCTTCGCCCGCTATGCATTCCCAGGGCGTAACATGTTGAAGTTCAGTGTGTTATTCGTGCGGATGTTTCCAGGCGTGGCCATTGCCCTACCGATGGTCATCATCCTTGCCAAAATTGGATTCTACGATCAACCGATTGGCCTTGCCCTGGTTTACTCCGTCGGCTCGATCGCGCTGACGGTTTGGATCACGGCAAGTATTTTCATGGGGATACCGGTTTCGCTTGAGGAAGCAGCATTAGTTTTCGGAGCGACAAAGTTTCAGGCCTTCTTGAAAATGACGTTTCCGCTCGCTCTTCCTGGCCTGGCAGCTGCCGCAATGTACGCATTTTTAGGCGCCTGGAACGAGACCGTTGCGGCTATCATCCTGACCCAGTTCAACCCCACTTTTGCAGTGATCGTTTACCAGACTGTTCTTGGTGCTGTCGGGCAGGTGAATCTAGCCGCCGCGGGGGGTATGGCGATGGCCTTGCCTACAATCATTTTTACTTTTTTCATCCGCAAATACATCCGTCAGATGTGGGGCGGAATGACCGTCTAGGAGGCCACAATGGCAACGCTTACACTCGTCGATATTACGAAACGTTTTGGTAGAAGCGTTATCGCCGTAAACAATTTCAATCTTGAAGTCGAGGATGGTGAGTTCCTCGTCCTTTTAGGTCCCTCCGGATGCGGAAAAACCACGACCATGCGCATGATTGCCGGGCTTGAAGAAGTCACAGAGGGCACGATCTACATCGGAGACCGTGACGTCACTGGCCTTGCGCCCAAGGACC
This sequence comes from Anaerolineales bacterium, assembly GCA_030642885.1. GTDB lineage: Bacteria > Chloroflexota > Anaerolineae > Anaerolineales > E44-bin32 > E44-bin32. The sequence continues at coordinate 1,268 of DAOWMX010000017.1, forward strand.
GCAATGTGAGCATGGTCTTCCAGAATTACGCAGTATGGCCACATATGTCGGTCTTCGACAACATCGCCTATGCGCTCAAACTTAAAAAAATGAGCAAGCAGGATATCGAAAAGTCTGTGAAGGAAGCAGCACGATTAACTAAAATTGATGAATTACTCGAGCGATACCCTGCACAGCTCTCTGGTGGCCAACAGCAACGTGTCGCCGTCGCCCGAGCGATTGCTGTCAAACCTCAAATTTTCCTGCTTGACGAACCGCTCTCAAACCTTGATGCTAAGCTGAGGGTCTCTACGCGCACAGAGCTGAAGTCCATCCATGCCCAAACCGGGGCGACCTCGGTTTTCGTGACTCACGATCAATCCGAGGCGATGAGCATGGCTGATCGTATTGTCGTAATGAAAGATGGCGAGATCATCCAGGTTGGTTCACCGGATGATGTCTACCACGAAAGCAACTGCCTTTTCGTCGCCGACTTCATTGGCACCCCGCCCACCAATTTCTTCGATGCTGATGTAAAAAGCGTCAACGGCGCATACCACCTTATCCATCCCCATTTTGATATAACGTTGGATGAGAAGAACTCGGCCGCTATTAAAAACTATGGCAAGAAGGCTGTAATCGTCGGCATCCGTCCCGAAAATATTACCCTCGTCGAAGAACAGAAAGCAATACTCTCTGCCGAGGTTCATGTGTCCGAGCCGCAGGGATCCCACCAGATTGTAGCCCTACAGCTTGATGACCACATCTATAAGATCATCTCCCCATCTCTTCCTAGAATTGAAGCGGGCGACATTGTTCACCTTGCATTCCCCCAATCGGCGCTCCGGTTCTATGACCCCGAAAGCGGGCTGAGGGTATGAGGAAACCACGCTGTCGATGATCAAGCTGCAGCGGCTTTCCGAGACCCCCGTACTAGCAGCAGAAAAACACAACGATTGGGAAGCCACCGCTGTTTTTAACTGCGCTGCGGTTCAGCACAATGAGCTCATTCACCTCATCTACCGCGCCACGGATGTCTCGTCCAACGGCAAGGATGGTGCATATATCAACAGCCTTGGATATGCCGTCAGCAGCGACGGGCTCTCATTCAACCGCCTTAAACAGCCGATCCTAAGTAACGATGTAGAGCAAGAACGCCGAGGCCCTGAAGACCCGCGGGTGACAAAACTTGGCGACACGTTTTATATGACCTACACAGGATTCGGCGGTAGATTCGACGGGGACTATCGAATCAGTCTGGCCTCGTCAAAGAACTTAATCTCCTGGAAACGCCTCGGTGTTTTACTCGATGAGCCGAATAAAGACGCTGCTCTTTTCCCGGTGAAGATTGGGGGCAGGTACGCCATGCTGCACCGGCGCCCACCCGACATATGGCTGGCCTATTCGGATGACCTGCTGCATTGGGAAAACCACACACCCATATTGCAAACCATCCCCGGCTCAACATGGGAGAGTTCTAAGATCGGTGCCGCTGGTCCACCATTTAAGACAGCTAGAGGCTGGGTCCTGATCTACCATGGTGTTAGCCAGGATCACCATTACAGCCTTGGGATCGCGCTGCTCGACTTAAATGACCCATCCAAGGTTCTAGCTCGGCAAGAGGATCCAATCCTGAAACCGGAACTGGATTGGGAAATCCAGGGCTTTGTACCGAACGTCGTATTCAGCTGCGGACAGTTGATCAAGAACGATCAACTCCTTGTATATTACGGCGGGGCTGACACAGCGATCGGGGTAGCTGCAGTCCACGTCAACGAATTGGATGCGATCTGACCGTGTTCCACAACATTCGCTGGACAACTCAAAAGATCACCAAGCGTCTTGAGCTTCTCGAAACCCTCGTCTATAAACGACGCCATCCCCTTCCCGCATTTAAATACCTGCAACTCGAGCTTGCGGATTCCTCGCCTCCTATAACACTCGACGACCTCACCGATGATTGGAAGACCATCCCCTGGGGCAGCTACTGGGGCGGCCCTAACATAAACTTCGTCTTGAGAACACAATTCGATATTCCCCAGGATTGGACAACCGATCCAATTATGTTACTGCTTCCCATTGGAATTTCTGGAGATTTCAGCCACCCGGAGGCGCTAGTCTACGTCGATAGCGCACCAATCGCTGCCTGCGATCGCCACCATCAAGTGATGTTTCTCCCTACCGGGATCACGAAAGAGCCCCATCACGAACTCGCGCTCCACGGCTGGACGGGCATCATGAGGAGTGAAGCCCAAGGGTGGACAGGCACAATGGGGAAGGAAGCTCACACCAAGATACGGATGCACGAATGTGCGCTGGCCCAAATCGACCCACAAACAAACGAGTTTGTCATCACAGCGCGCGTCGCCCTTGGTGTCGTCCAACGATTGGGACAACACGAACCCGCTCGCACCCTTTTACTCAACGCTCTCGACGATGCCTTCATCGCCTTAGATACACGCGAACCCCTGAGTAAAAACTTCTACGACAGCGTACAACCCGCACTCGAAATCCTGCGTGACGGGATCGCTCAAGCGGGTCCCCCAATGAATGTTGAAATCACCGCTGTCGGTCACGCACACATCGATGTGGCCTGGCTATGGACACTGGCACAGACACGGCAAAAGGCTCAACGGACTTTTTACAACGTCCTTCAACTGATGCAGCGTTTCCCTGATTTCCGCTTTGTCCAGAGTCAGCCACAGCTTTATGACTTTATCCGCGAGGATGACTCTGAACTCTTCAACGCCATTAAAGAGCGCGTTAAAGCCAAGCAATGGGAGTTAATTGGAGGAATGTGGGTTGAGCCTGACTGCAACCTATCTGGAGGTGAAGCCCTCGTCCGACAACTCATCCTCGGCCGACATTTCTTCCACCAACACTTTGGAAAAGACTCGGACTCGCCTGTACTTTGGCTCCCCGATGTTTTCGGCTACGCGTGGAATCTACCACAGCTTATCAAGGAAGCCGGTCTGGAGTATTTCTTCACCATTAAACTCGGGTGGAATCAATACAATCGACTCCCCTACGATTCCTTCTGGTGGCAAGGTCTCGATGGCACAAAAGTGTTGACGCACTTCAGCACTACACACGAGACCGGCAGCGTGATGGCCAGCACCTACAATGCGAAAGCCACCCCTGATGAAGTCCACAACACCTGGAGAAACTTCCAACAGAAAGACCTGGGAAAACCAGGTACAACTCCCCCATTATTTATGGTGTATGGATATGGTGATGGTGGTGGTGGACCGACCCAGGAGATGGTTGAAAACATCCAGGAGATGCAGTCTTTCCCAGCTACACCTCAGACTCAGTTTGGGACGGTCGAAGCCTTCTTCAGGAAGTTAGAATCTGAAGTGGGAGATAAGTTACCCTCCTGGAACGGCGAACTTTATCTTGAGTATCATCGCGGCACCTATACCACACAGGCTCGTAGTAAGAGGGCGAACAGGAAGAGCGAGTTTCTTCTGCACGATGCGGAATTCCTGGCTTGCATAGCGTCTATACTGGATCCCGGTTATCAATACCCACATCAGGAGCTCCATCAAGCCTGGCAGTTGGTCTGCCTCAATCAATTCCACGACATTCTGCCGGGGACGAGCATTAGCGAAGTGTACGCGGAGTCTCTCCATCAATATGCCGAAATAAAAGCATTAGGAAATTCAATCCAAAAGGATTCGTTGGCAATCCTTTCTAATACAACTTCGGGGAATTTGGCCATTATCAATCCAACATCCTTCGCACGCGACGATCTCGCCTTGTTGCCCTACGATAACAAAGATGAAGAACTCTCATTTGAACACCCGGACGGATCTTCAGTTAACGTTCAGTGGACGCAGGAAGGGTATCTGATCGATGCGGGTTCCTTGCCTCCCTACAGCATCACCCCATTGACACACACGGATCCCCGAAAGCATGACCAGGATCAAGGAAGAGCACTTACCGTGACCAGGTCGCTCCTCGAGAATGATTTCCTGCGCGTCGAATTGAATCAAGCAGGGGACATTGAGCGGATTTATGATAAAGAAATGCAACGTGAGGTCTTAGCGCCCAACGCTATCGCCAACCAATTCCAGATCTTTGAGGATCGACCCAGGACACCCGACGCCTGGGAGATTGAGATTTACTACGACGATCGTGTCTGGTACGCAAACTCAGCCGAATCTATTAAGGTTGTCGAGTCGGGACCGCTGCGGGCGACACTCGAAATCCGCCGCAAGGTTCAGAACAGCGATCTTGAGCAGCGCATCTCTCTTGCGCACAACAGCCGCCGGCTCGATTTTGATACGACGATCCAATGGCGCGAGAAGCACACCCTGCTCAAAACGGCTTTTCCCGTAAACGTGCTGGCACCAAAGGCGACCCATGAAATCCAGTGGGGGAACGTCGAACGCCCTACACATCGAAACACGAGCTGGGATTGGGCACGGTTCGAAACCTGCGCACATAAGTGGGTCGATCTCAGCGAGGGCGGGTATGGCGTCAGCCTCCTGAACGATTGCAAATACGGTCATGATATTCAAGGGAACGTCATCCGGCTGAGCTTGCTGCGCAGCCCCAGTTACCCAGACCCAAACGCTGACCAGGGCGAGCATCATTTCATATACAGCTTGCTGCCTCACCCCGGCAGCTGGGATGATCTGACTGTCCGTGAAGCCTACGCTCTCAACAACCCTTTGATTGTCTATGATTCAGCGTCATTGAAGGGTGAGACAAATTCAGCGAGTGCAAATTCGCTCGGCTACAGCAAGAGCTTGTCATTTTTCCAGATCGACCAACCGAACGTCATTATCGAAACTATAAAGCGTGCCGAAGATGGCCAGGGGATCATCGTGCGGTTGTATGAATATCAGCGAAACCGTGGTGAATGTACGCTTCGCTTGGGATTCCCGATTAATAAGGCTTGGAGGACGAACCTGCTCGAAGAAAACCAGGAACAGTTGGAGATAACGGAAAACAGTGTGACGTTGGCCATCTCACCCTATAAAGTCATAACGCTTAGACTGCTTCCAGCTCAGACGAAGGATTAAAATGCACATTGGCTTCATCGAAGACACGCTCCTGCATGGCGGTACTCAGATCTGGGTAGTGGAGGCCGTGCGCCATTTCCTCAGCAAGGGTGATGCAGTGACCGTCCTATCGCCCAGTGAAGGCTGGGTCGCGAAGCAGTGTCGAACAACAAATGCGCGCCTCGTCGAATACGATTTCGACGAGGTCGCACGCCAGATGCAAACGGATCGTTTAAGCTGGATCGACGCATTGAAGGATTGTGATGTCGCCGTCTGCACAGTGCATCCCCCGAGGGATGGATTCCACGCCTCGGTTTTCGCGGCGCAATGCATCCAAGACGGAGATCTACAAACTTACCTGATCACAAAGACTGGCACGGTCGTCCCCGCATACCTTCGTGAGTACTACCTTCCAAAAGGTTTTTCGAAAGTCTCCGTTGTCGCTATTTCTGATTACACTCGGCGATATCTTATGGATACATACGATATCCCTCAAGAGAGGGTCACGCTGATCTATCAGGGGATAGACCTGCAGCGCTTCAATCCCACGAATGATAGAAAGACCGTATCGAGCCGTCGCTATCGACTTCCAGATCAGGCTGAACCGGTCCTTGGTTGTATAGGATCGATGGAAACGAGGAAGGGGCATGCATATTTAATCGAAGCTCTCGCTGCTCTTGCCGCCAATCATCTACCCGATATCTATCTTCTCCTTGTTGGTGATGGTCCAGAAGAACATCAAATCAGGAAAACGGTCAAGGACCTGGAACTTGAGAATTGCGTGGGCTTCTTCCCGTTCACAGCAGAGCCCGAACTGGCGTTCGAACAGGTGGACATTACCGTGCTCCCCAGCGTTGCGAAAGAGGGGCTTCCGAATGTTTTGCAGGAGTCCTTGGCTATGAAGGTCCCCGTTGTTGCCTCAGATCTGGGTGGCGTCTCCGAAGTTGTGCTCGACGGGGTAAACGGCTTGCTCGTTAAGCCGGGAGATGTTATTGAGCTGGCTAGTGCAATCAATACCCTTTGGTCTAACCGGGCTAACTACCGAAAGATGGGCGATAATGGTCACCAGCTTGTGGAGAGCAAGTTCGACCGGAGGTCTCAATTCGACAAATTTCGTGCACATTTCCTATCCCAAATAAGAGCCAAGGAGCAGGTTGCAGATTCAAAGGACGGCGATCTGCTCCAACAATGGAATGAAGCAAACTAAACCCGGGTCTTTTGGCACAACACATCGCATGGGAGCCCAATGGTGAAAACGATTGGCATCGTTCACTACAAAGTTGGTGGGACGGACGGCGTATCGCTTGAAATCGACAAATGGAAAACTGTTCTGGAAGATATGGGGCACAAAGTCCACCTTTGTGCAGGAGACCTCGGTCAGCTCGAGGGCACGCTCATCGAGGAGCTCTACCACCATCTCCCAGAGGTAGAGCGTTTGAACACCAACACCTACATCAAATTTGGCGATTACGATGACGAAGTCGAATATCGCGCTGAATTAGAAGGCCTTGCGGAGAAGGTTGAAGATGGGTTGCTTAATTTCGTTCGCCAGAAGGGGATTGACTACCTGATCATCGAGAACCTCTGGTCGAATGCCACCAACCCCCCGGCTGCGCTCGCGGCTTCCCGGCTGGTGCGCTCGACAGGAATCCCCACCCTCGCCCACCACCATGATTTCTATTGGGAGAGGGTTGACGGGATCGCGCTCACCAACAGGACGGCCCTTGAGCTCGTCGAGAAAAACAAGCCTCCACGAATTTCTTGTATCCAGAACGTTGTCATTAACAGCTTAGCTCAGGATGAGCTCTTAGAGCGCAAGGGAATCGCCTCAAGTGTGATACCCAACGTCTTCGATTTTGAATCAGCCCCTTGGCGCCCCGATGAATACAACCGTGACTTTCGACAGCAATTAGGGTTTACCGAAGCGGATGTCCTGATTCTTCAGGCGACGCGCATCATGCCCAGGAAGGGAATTGAGCTGGCGTTCGACTTCGTGAATGCCCTGAATCAACCGGAAAGGCGAGCCCGCTTGGAAAGACGCGGTCTCTACGATGGGCGTTCTTTCACCAAGGACAGCCGCATAGCGCTCATTCTTGCCGGGTATAAAGAAGACGAGATCACCGGCGAATATATCAAAAAGCTCAAGCGCAAGCGCGATGAGACAGCTGCAGATGCAATCTTCATCGAAGACGTGATCGGTGGTAGCCGCCGCACTGAAAATGGGAAGAAGATCTTCTCGCTCTGGGACACCTATGTCTATGCCGACTTCGTCACCTACCCTAGTTATTGGGAAGGCTGGGGAAACCAACTCTTGGAAGCGCTGCGCGCGAAACTTCCCCTTATGCTTTTTGAGTATCCGGTCTACAAAGCAGATATTGAAGACAAAGGCTTGTCCGTCGTTTCACTCGGGTCAGAACTCACGGATGGCGATGACGGCCTCGTACACGTGCCTGCCCGGAAGATAGAGGAAGCTGCGGATCAGGCTATTGATCTCCTCGCTGACTCTTCTCTGCGCGAGGAAGTTGTAGAATCCAATTTCGAAATCGGACGCAGGCACTACTCACTCGATGCGTTATGCAAGCATTTACAGCCCATAATCGACGGAAGACAATAATCGGATACGGAGCATCCTATCGATAGATATCATCACCACAGCAGTTCGCACTTTAGCCGAAATAAGTTATGGGGATTTAGATTTCACACGCTCTCAACCATAAAGCCGGAAATCTCGAAGGAAATTTAGAATATGGACCCTAACGAACAACGCCTTCACGAGCATTTATCCTTTATTTACGGAGAGGATCAAGCATCAAGCCACACTGAACGGCTCCGCAAGATCCTCACAAAATTCGCCCAAGATCACCCAAAGATGCGTGACAATGGGAAGAAGGAGCGCATATCGGAGCGCGACACTATTCTTATAACCTACGGGGATATGGTCCGGGAAGATGGGAAACCGCCTCTACAAACCCTTGCGGAACTTCTGAAGGATACCCTCGCCGGTGTGATTTCCACCGTCCACATTTTGCCCTTCTTCCCGTACTCGTCGGATGATGGTTTCGCGGTGATCGACTACCGCAAGGTTAATCCCGATCTTGGAACATGGGCTGATATTCACCGCATCAGAACGGAGTTTCGGTTGATGTTCGACGCAGTCATCAATCATGTGTCCGCCGAGAGTGAATGGTTCCAGGGATTTCTTCGCGATGATCCAAAATATCGGCATTACTTCACTGTTGTTGAAGAGGGCGCCGATCTTTCCATGGTCTTTCGACCACGGTCATCCCCGCTGCTAACCCCGGTGCAGACAGCAGCTGGGGAAAAATTGGTTTGGACGACGTTCAGCGCCGACCAAATCGACCTCAACTTCAAGAACCCTGAGTTGTTTTTTGACATCCTGAGCACACTGCTTTTTTACGTTTCTAATGGCGCTGAGTTCGTTCGCCTCGATGCCGTGACTTTTTTATGGAAGGAAATCGGAACCTCTAGCATAAATATGCCGCAAACGCACCGCATCATTCAGCTTCTTCGAACGGCGCTGGATATCGTCGCCCCCCACGTGACGCTCATCACGGAAACAAACGTCCCTCATAAGGACAACATCTCATACTTCGGCGATGGCACAAACGAAGCCCAGATGGTGTATAACTTCGCCCTGCCTATCCTCACGGTTCATGCGTTCCTCAAAGGAGATGCTCAAACCCTTTCTAAATGGGCTGCCACACTCGATTTGCCGTCAGATCAGGTGAATTTTTTTAACTTCCTCGCTGGACACGATGGCATCGGCATGCTGCCAGTGAAAGACATTCTGGACGATGCCGATATTGCCCAATTGATCGAGCATGCTCAGTCGTTAGGAGGCAATGTTTCGTACAAAAGCAACGAGGACGGAACTTTGAGCCCCTACGAATTGAATATCAACTTCTTCGACGTGCTCCGGAATCCAGACCTAGCGGATGAAGAATTGGAGCTTGCCGCTAAGCGATTTCTCACCTCACAGGCTATTATGTTATCGATGCGCGGCGTACCAGGAATTTATTTCCACAGCCTCTTCGGTTCTCGCAATTGGGAAGAGGGTGTGGAGATGACAGGCCGATACCGCACGATCAATCGCGAGAAACTTCAGCGCAGCGTGTTGGAAACAGAACTCGATGACCCAACATCATTACGTCATCATATTTTCTATGGGTATTTGGATATGCTTACCAAAAGGAGGAATTGCACGGCGTTCCACCCTCGCGGCAGACAGATCGTACTAACCGATCACGACGCGATCTTCGGGTTGGTTCGCATTTCTCCCGATGGGCAAGACAGGGTGTTATGCCTGCACAATGTATCTAACCAAACCCAAGCCATCCGCGTCGATTTGCAGCCCCTTCCCCTCGATGGAATCAACTCCCTTAAAGACCTCCTAAGTGGGGACCCCTACCCTCTCGAAGGGCAGTTACTCAGCCTCATCATGGATCCATTCCAGGTCATCTGGTTACAATCCGGCGGCAATTGAATGTCGAAAAACTTGCCGATTTGGGTCGTCATCCCAACGTATTGGGGGCACTCAGGCCGCGCCCTCTATGATCATCCAACCCCACTGCAGGGGCAGAGCACATTACCGCGGCTCTTAGATAGTCTCGTCTCCCAGATTAACGCGCCAGATTTCCAAGTGCTCGTTCTCGTCGCGGCCGTCACACAAAAGGAAAACGAAAAAGCTCGCGTGCGAGTCATACAATTACTCGCTCCCTTCCAGGATAGGCTGAAGCTCTCACTTGCGGATGGGCACACTGCGGAATGGATCAGGGGTTCTTCCCTGATGAAGAAAATATCATCTTCCATCTCCATGCAGGGCTACGGCAACATCCGAAATTTGCAGCTTCTAATACCTGCGTCTTTGGGCGCGGATGTCATCGTCGCTCTCGACGACGATGAAGTTGTGCCTGAAGATTATTTGATCCGCGCCTTCAAATGGCTCGGGAAGAAGCTTGGCAACCGTTCCGTCACCGGACTAGGAGGTCCTTACCTCGATTCGAGAGGTAGTCCCTACCTCCCCGAACCGGAGAGGGGAACTAACCTTTTCGCCGCAAAATCCGTACTCATCAACCAAACAATGCGAGAATTGATGGCTAAACCATATCGATTGATCGAGACATCAATGATCTTCGGTGGAAATATGATTTTCCACAGGAAGTTGTTTTCTCAGGTTTGCTTTGACCCCGCCATACCAAGGGGAGAGGATATCGATTACCTCATAAACGCCAAGATCGCCGGTGAGTCATTTTTCTTCGATCCAGAGCTCGGGATAACTCACCTGCCTCCGCGGCAATACGAATCGCCAGAATACGGCAAGATGAAACAAGACCTGATCCGCTTCAGCTACGAGCGCGAAAAAATCCTTCATGCGGGCTTGAACCCTTCGGACTTCTCCCCCTATCCAGGTTGTCTGCTTGACGAAGAAGTTATCCGTCTGGCTCTGGAAACTTTATCCGCAATCGGGTCCGAAGCGTTGGCGGAACGTTTCGGAACCCCAGAAGAGATCTTCATAGAAGCAGGAGAGCACGCTGAGCGCCATCTCCCACGCTATTTTGAGTTCGCCGAATTATGGCCTGGTGTCTTGGAAGAGGCCCTTCGGGTTGACAGCTTCGGGCGCGAATTGTGGCGTATGTGTTCGGAGTTCTGAATTCATGCGCAAGCATCTCCCGCGTTTCAGTGATACCCCCTACTGTCACACACGCGTGCACATTGGCCACCGCTATCCTTATTTATCCGTGCACAGAGGCAGGAACCAATTTATAATTCACGCCATGCATCAAAGCACAAAAATAACAAGCTCGGAAGATATAATTCTTCATCCGTCTTTCGCTGCGGAGGCTAAATGAACACCACACCCAGTCGAATCGGCTTCGTATCAACCCGTTTTTCAGGCACCGATGGCGTCTCGCTCGAGACTGAGAAGTGGGCTACAGTTTTTAAACAAATGGGGCATGAGTGCTTTTACTTCAGCGGTGAGTCGGATAGACCACAGGAATCATCCGTCGTCGTCCCCGAAGCGCACTTTAAGCACCCGGATATTGAAACCATTAATCGCGATCTCTTCGACGATATTAGCCGCTCGTCGAAAACTTCTGGGCTCATCCAGGCCATCCGCTTCCATTTGAAGCAGCATTTGTACCAGTTCCTCAGAACCTTCGACATCAATCTTCTGGTCATTGAGAACGCATTCGCAATTCCAATGAACGTGCCCCTCGGTCTGGCAATGAGCGAGCTCATCGCCGAGACAAACATCCCGACGATCGCACATCATCACGACTTCGCCTGGGAGCGTAATCGCTTTGCTGTCAACGCTGCCGGGGACTACCTGCGCTCTTCTTTCCCACCGATCCTGCCTTCGATTCAACATGTTGTGATCAATTCCTTCGCTGCACAGCAGCTAGCCCTGCGGACCGGCGCCCGCTCACTGCTCATTCCCAATATTATGGACTTCGATAACCCGCCTCCTCCTCCCGACGAGTACGCACTCGATCTGCGTGAGTCCTTAGGAATAGGACCGGAACAGCACTTCCTCCTCCAGCCAACACGCATCGTCCCGCGCAAGCGTATTGAACTCGCTATCGAGTTAACTCGAAGGGTCGATTTGGATAGCGTGCTTGTGATCACACACCAATCTGGAGATGAAGGCTCGGCATACGAACAACGATTGCATGAATACGCCGATCTAATGGGCGTCCACGTAATTTTCGGATCAGAGATTGTCAACCATCACCGAGGTGAAACGGAAGATGGCCGCAAGATTTACTCGCTCGCAGACACCTACCATCAAGCGGATTTAGTCACCTACCCATCGACGATTGAGGGTTTCGGCAATGCTTTCCTGGAGACCCTCTACTACAGCCGTCCGCTTGTGATCAGCAACTATGCCATTTTTAAAACCGATATCCAACCGAAAGGGTTTCGTGTAATCGGTTTCGATGATTTCATTGAAGACGAAACTGTAAAGAAAGCAATGGCAATACTCGAGGATCCATCGATTGGGGAAGAAATGGCAGAGCATAACTATCAGATCGCTCGCCGCCATTATTCTTACCGCATACTTGAAACCAGTTTGGCCGCCATCTTGAACCAATGCATGGGATCCTGATTGCAGTTTTTCGACCCCAATATCAGAAACTTTGGAGTTCATCTTAATCGTGACCCAACAACCACAAACCCACGAACGTTCGCTTTTTCAGACGATCTTTCTCTCGCCCGAAGAGCCGCGCCTGCGAGCGGGTTGGCGCCTGCTTCTCCACACGCTTTTTTATCTGACGATTATGGTGACGCTTAGCATCGGCGCTCTGCTCTTCCTTCAAGAAGTGCCGGGGGTCACCATAACGTCGATTTCGCCCGCTCTAATGATCGAGTTGGTGAGTATCCTGTCTGCAACCTATCTCGCTCGACGGTTTCTTGATTACCGCAGTTTTTCATCCCTCGGCCTCCAGTTTGACCGGAGTACCCTGGCTGACCTGATCGTTGGCTTTCTCATTCCCGGTCTATTGATGGCATTAATCTTTCTTGTCGAATACGCTGCGGGTTGGACACAATTTCAGGGTTGGGCATGGCAGACTGTGGGGATGAGCCAATCGGTCATCGGTCTGTTAGGCGGTCTCTCTGCTTTCATCATTGTGGGCATCAACGAAGAGATTCTTAGCCGGGGTTATCACCTGCAAAACCTTATCGATGGTTTGAACCTTCACTGGGCTCTATTTCTCTCCTCGAGTGTCTTTGCACTCTTGCACCTCTTTAACCCCTCCAGCAGCTTCATGTCTACCCTCGGTTTATTGGCCGCTGGTTATTTTCTGGCTTACGGGTGGATACGGACCCGCAAACTGTGGCTCCCCATCGGCCTCCATATCGGCTGGAACTTCTTTGAGGGAAATGTATTCGGTTTTCAAGTGAGTGGGCTTGATACTTTCCGTCTGCTTCTGCACACCCCTTCCGGTCCCGAATTTATCACCGGCGGGGCCTTCGGTCCTGAAGCGGGGTTGATCGCCCTTCCGGCGATGCTGCTAGGCGCCTGGTTGGTTAAACTGTACACTCGAGATCGGGTCAAGCTTCGATCCTCAAACGCCTGAGTAGCTAGAACCCACATCAAGCAAGACAACGATAATTTCCCTCAACTAAACCCCAACTTTAACGGACATCCTTGCAGGATTAAAAGATCCTCTTCTCCAATCTCCCCTCTTGCACCCTCGGGCATGATTCGCCTCTTGTGATTTACTCCTATCCGGCTGCACGCAGGCGCGATGAGATTTGCCCCATATGTATAAGCGAAAACTCGCGCTTGACTCAAGGGAACGTTTGTTCTATACTGCGACTAATCTAGAACGCCTGTTCTTTATGGAGGTCGGCCATGTCCACATATGCTAGAACCACTCGCCCCAAGCTGGTTTTCCAGCTAAATGCAGTCGTACGCAACACTCTCGACCGCATCCGAATGCCGCGCACATCCCTGTTCGGCCTGATCATGATCGGTGCACTGATCGCCTTCGAAGTCTTTAACTACGGGACGACCGAGTTCGCCCTCACGGATCTTCTAGGCGGTCTACGATTCGCTGGGCTGCGCTGGTCAACGATCCTCGCCCTCGCGTTCTGCAGCATGGACTTCGCCGGGATCGCTCGCTTGTTTTCCCCCGATCAAGGTGACAGCAGCTCTGGAGAACTCTGGTACCTACTTGGTGCCTGGCTCCTTGCCGCTACGATGAATGCGCTGCTCACCTGGTGGGCCGTCTCCCTTGCCCTCATTGGACACACAGGGCTTGGAAATGAAATTCTGGGACGCGAAGCCCTACTTAGTTCTGTCCCGGTTTTTGTCGCTCTTCTCGTTTGGCTTATTCGCGTCCTGATGATCGGGACTTTCACACTTACCGGAAAACGCCAGATTAACAAATCATCACCTCGCTCAAGTACATCCAGCCGCGCCGCCAAGCGAGTCGCGACTTCAACGAAGGCCATGCCAAACGAGAGTATCCCGCACACACCTACCGGGGAACATCCCGCTCATAACTCTCAACCCAGGCGCAATGGTAAATACCGCCAACAACCGCTTTCAGCCAATCAGCAGCGCTCGCGCTAACCGGGCATGCGCCTTCACACGTTGAGTGAATTGGAGAGGGAGAACATCCCGCAGGACGATCACAGCAATCTTGGTCTTCCCGCACGTTCTCCCTCTGTTCCTGTCCACAGCATCCCCCTTATCCTCCTGATCGCGCTTGCATTCACAAGCACAACCTCCTTTGTTGCATTACGCGATCGGTTTCTTGCCACCGTCAGCGATAAAGCCACAACACCAAATTCCGGATTATATGAACCCAACGATTTAAGCGGGGAACGAATTTCAAATCAGCCCGTTAAGCTGTCTCAGGTCCTCAATCTAACTGCATTTACACCAGAAGTTCAACGCTGGGGGGTTCAAATTGAGCGTTGGGCGGAAGATTATGACCTCCCCGTAGAACTTGTGGCAATCGTTATGCAAATTGAATCTTGCGGCGATCCCACAGCGGTCTCGAGTGCTGGCGCCCGCGGTTTATTTCAGGTCATGCCATTCCATTTTGGTGCTGGTGAGGATTGGATGGACACCGAGACCAATGCCTCACGAGGCATGGAATATCTCGCGCTTTCTTACCGACTATCCGATGGAGAGATTGACTTAACGCTTGCGGGTTACAACGGTGGACACAGTGTCATCGCGCGCCATCCCTCTACATGGCCCGCTGAGACCCAGCGATATGTTTATTGGGGAATGGGTATCTGGGGAGACCTCGAAAGCGATACCGTTCCCAGCCCCATCTTGCATGAGTGGTTAATCGCAGGGGGTGATCATCTATGCAAACGAGCCGTAGATGTCTCCATCCCCTCGGATTCCCGAAGCCGTCATTCTGACGATGGTTCTTCACCCATCGGTTAGTTTGCGATTTTCATCGGCTGGTTGTTTCTGCTACACAGTCACCGACAGTTACCGTCCAGCTGGAACCTGTATTCACACTATTTCGTCCATAGTTGCATCATCAAAGGATCTAAACTCCCCCTCTTCTGGCGGATCACATGATCCTTCAAGCAAAGGGAGAGAGATGATGAAAGTTGTGCCCTCACCAACCGATGATTCAACTTTGATATCTCCACCATGATGGCGAGTAATCCAGTAAGCAATCGATAATCCCAGACCGGCGCCAGCACCCTTGTTCCTGCGCCGTGATGGATCCCGACGATAAAAGCGCTCGAATATTCTCGACAACTCATCTTCCGGGATACCTGGTCCTTCATCAACGACGCTGAGCTTGGCCCAACGCCCTTCACACTTCAGTCCCATTTTCACTTCGCTCGCATCCGGTGCATGTTCAAGTGCGTTTGCTACCACGTTTAACAATACTTGCTTCAGTCGATCACGGTCACCTACCACGCGTGCCTGGTCCTCGCCCCCAATGCGCACGTTGACCCTTCCTCCCGCAAGAAC
>DAOWMX010000186.1 GCA_030642885.1 Anaerolineales bacterium
ATGGGGTACGCGCGTTAAACCTCCCGCAGGTTTCGAACCTGCGGGAGGTTGGGGTTAACTGGTTACTTGAGGGCGTCGGTCCGATATACGGGAAGGCCCCACGATTTACTAATGTTTTGGGTACCGCAAATCCGTCAGGTCACCCACACTATTTGGAGGAGAACCATATTGTCAGGGAACGGTTCCGATATCTTCATCGAAGAAATCGATTTCGCCGGTTGTCATATTGACGAGCGCTGCTTGGCCGCCGAAGCTGTGCTTCATATCATGACCTCGTATGATAACCAACTCAATGCCCTCGGGAATCAGAATAGTTGCTGATCGAGTGAAGGGTATGGTGCCATGACTATGTGTGAGGATGCGTTCACCGAGTACGGTTCCATCGAGATCTTCGACCTGCCAGCTGTCCGCAAAAGAAGGTGACTCACCATCGTCATCATGGAGAAGCGTGACATCAAACCGGACCTTGGTTTCGTCTATTTTTTCGAAGCGGACACCGAGTACGTTCGCTTCCCGGAGATCAAGGTCGGAGGGTGTGTGTGTTTTTTCTTCCATAGGCTCTGCGCTCGGGATGACAGCGGGATTGGTTTCTACCAGGATTGATGGCTCGATCCCACTCGCACATGAGGATAGTAGACCACAAAGGAGTGTGATTCGACCCAGGTGGGGAATGAGTGCTTTTTGCCATCCAGCCATGAACCACTCCATACGAATATCTCCTATTCTCTCGTTAAAAGCCATTTTACCCGCTTAATCCTACACTGAGGTGAATGTGCTGGCGAGCGCCGATGTGACGGGCGCTGGTATAATCGCTCTATGCCAGAGCGAGAGCGACTCTACCGGGCGGAAGGGATCGTCCTAAGCCGCAGAGATTTTGGCGAGGCGGATCGCTTATTAACCGTCTTCACCCGAGAGTATGGGAAATTAGAGCAAATCGCGAAGGGTGTTCGTCGGCCTAGCTCGCGTAAAGCTGGTCATCTTGAGTTGTTTACGCGCGTTCAACTGCTCGCGGCCCGCGGGCGTGAGTTAGATGTCATCACGCAGGTCGAGGCGATAGAAACCTATCCGCACTTGAGCAAGGACCTTCAGCTTGTGGGCCAGGCATCCTATATTCTAGAGTTGGTCAAGCTTTTTACCGTGCATGGGGAGGTTAACCGGGAGATCTACCGTCTCCTTGTTGAGACACTTGCGCGGCTGAACTCGGGTGATCCACCGTCTAAAGCCACCCGTTATTTCGAACTCCGTCTTCTGGAGCTGTCTGGTTATCGTCCCGAGCTGTTTCACTGTGGTCAATGCCAATCGGAGATCAGGCCGGAGGCGCAATTCTTTTCCTATATCGATGGCGGCGTTCTCTGCCCGAATTGCGGTCGGGAGCAGAGGGGTGTTCGCCCAATCACACTGGCAGCTTTAAAGGTTATGCGGCATTACCAACGGAACCCTTTTTCGACCGCATCAACAGCCCGGATTCAATTACAGGTCCATCAAGAGCTGGATCACTTGATGGAGGGCTTTTTCATTTTTCTCACGGAGCATAAACTGAATTCACCGCGTTTTCTACGCAGAATTAACCAGAATACCGTCACAGTTATAGAAGAGGACAAGATCGCGTAGGAGAGGAAAGTATTTTGACCAATCCATCCAAGATGACGCTGCAGGAAGTAATCTTGAGGCTGCAGGAATTCTGGGCCGACCAAGGGTGCATTATTTGGCAGCCATACCATACAGAGGTTGGCGCTGGCACGATGAACCCGGCCACTTTTTTACGAGTCCTCGGCCCTGAGGATTGGTGGGTTGCATACGTTGAGCCATCGATTCGCCCAACGGACAGCCGCTATGGAGAAAACCCAAACCGATGGGGGCATTACTATCAATTTCAGGTCATCCTTAAACCAGATCCGGGGAATCCGCAAGAACGATACCTTGATTCACTCATCGCTTTAGGCATCGACCCGGCCAGACACGATATCCGCTTTGTCGAAGACAATTGGGAGCAGCCAGCGCTCGGAGCCTGGGGGCTGGGCTGGGAAGTCTGGATGGACGGACAGGAAATCACGCAATATACGTACTTCCAACAAGCTGGAGGGAAGACTCTCGACCCGGTCTCGGTGGAGATCACATACGGTCTTGAGCGGATCGTGTTGGCGCTCCAATCGATCGAGAGCTTCATCGACATACAGTGGAACGAACATCTGACTTATGGCGATATCCTTCTTCAACAAGAGCGTGAGTACAGCCGCTATTACTATGAAGTTGCCGACGTCGAACGATTACGGACGATGTACGATGAATTCGAAGCAGAAGCGAACGCATGCCTCGATGCGGGTTTGGTTTACCCCGCCCACGATTACATCTTGAAATGTTCCCATACATTCAATCTGCTCGACGGGCGCGGGGCAGTCGGCGTGACCGAACGAGCGGCGCTCTTCGGTCGTATGCGGGAGCTCGCTCGACGAGTGACCGACCTTTACCTTGAAGAGCGGGAGGAAGCCGGCTTCCCTTGGCGATCCCGTTGGCAGGTCGCACTTCCTGAAGTGCCCTCAGTCGAACCGGGCAAAGCGTCGTCGGCGCCCGCACCTTTCCTGCTCGAGATCGGCACCGAGGAACTCCCAGCCAAAGATCTGGCATCAGCGCTCTCTCAGCTAGAACAGGGCGCCAGGAAGATGCTCGAAGAGAGCCGTTTGCAGTATCAAAGCATCAAGGTTCTCGGGACGCCACGTCGGCTGGTGCTCTATGTTGAGGGCCTGGCGCCGGCTCAAGAGGAGCGAACAACACTTGAGAAAGGACCACCTGTTGATCGGGCTTTCGATGCTGATGGGAAACCGACGAAAGCCGCACAGGGTTTTGCGCGCAGCAAGGGCGTCAGCCTGGATGCGCTTAAGCGAGAGGAAATGGATGGGGGCGTCTATGTCGTCGCCGAGGTGAAACAATCGGGTGAACCCGCGGATCAGGTTCTCGGCGAGACTATCCCCGACCTCATCGGCAGCATACGATTTGAGAAATCCATGCGTTGGAATCAAACCCAGGTCGCTTTCTCCAGGCCCATCCGCTGGCTGCTGGCGCTGCATGGTGAACATGTTGTGCCCTGTGAGTACGCTGATATGTCGACAGGCAGAACGACACGTCTGCTGCGATTCCAGGCTGCTGAAAGCACAACGATTCAAGATGCTGCAGATTACTTACGGGTAATGAATGAGGGCGGAATTCTGCTTGATGTGGATGAGCGCAGGCGCCGTATTCAGGAGGAGATAACGCGTCTGGCACAGGAAGTGGGTGGCGAAATCGTCGATGACCCCAATCTCCTGGCTGAGGTGACGAACCTTGTTGAAAAACCGACCGCATTCCGCGGCTCCTTCGACGATGAATTCCTGGAACTACCGCGGGAAGTGCTCATCTCCGTGATGAAGAAACATCAGCGATATTTTCCGATTGAAAAAAAGGGTGCATTGCTGCCCTACTTCATCAGTGTGCGCAACGGCGGTGAGGCGCACCTGAATACCGTAACTGTAGGTAACGAGAATGTCATCCGGGCACGTTTCGCCGATGCAGCGTACTTTGTGAAGAAAGACCTCACGGTTCCGCTAGAATCCTATTTGCCAAAACTGAGTACCCTGACCTTCGAATCGAGCCTGGGGTCAATGCTGGATAAAGCCTCGCGCATCGAAAAACTGACCCCTGCAGTTGGCGAGATGCTGGGGCTTGAAAAAGAGGCGATCCGGGTCGCTCAACGAGCGGCGCATCTCTGCAAAGCGGATCTTGCCACGAAGATGGTGATTGAAATGACCGCGCTTCAAGGTGAGATTGGCCGAGTGTATGCTCTTGAAAGCGGTGAACCTGAGGGAGTCGCTGACGCGATTCGGGACCATTATCTCCCGCGCTCTGCTAATGACCGCCTTCCGGAGACGGAGGCGGGAGTCGCCGTCGGGTTGGCGGATCGCCTTGATACACTCATCGGTCTAATCGCAGCCGGATATAAACCAACGGGGGCGCGGGACCCATTTGCCCTGCGCCGCACTGCGATTGGCCTGGTCCAGGTCTTGATTGTGCGCAATATCTCCATGGACCTGCATGCTGCAATCGACGCCGCAAAAGATAATTTACCCATCCCAGCGCCAGAAGATAGCGTCAAGGAATGCCTTGAGTTCATTACGGCACGGCTGCAAGCCCATCTACTTGCAGAGGGGAAGCCGCACGATGCGGTTGAGGCGGTCCTGGCAGAGCAGGGCTTTGATCCCACTCGTGCCGCATGTGCGGTGGAAAGTCTGAAGGCCTGGCGGGAGCGAAAGGATTGGCCGGAGATGCTGCAAGCTTATGCGCGTTGTGCCCGCATAACTCGCGGCGAAGAGAGTACTTTCACCGTTCGCCCAGACATGCTTGAAGAGGGTGCAGAAAAGGAACTCTTCGCGGCGGTTCTCGGCGCAGAGAGCGTTGATCGAGAGAAGGGATCCATCGACGATTTCTTCACGATGTTTCAACCGCTTGTTCCTGTTATTACGCACTACTTTGATGAAATCCTCGTCATGGCCGAAGAGCCAGAACTTCGCAGTAACCGGTTAGGCACGATCCAACGCGTAGTTAAGTTGGCACATAATGTACTGGATCTCTCCAGATTGGAAGGTTTTTAACGGATTTCGTTTGCAGCAGGTAAAAGGATTTTTGCCCGTCTGTTTCAAAGGGTTTGAGACGAGAACATCTGAACCTACCCAAAATGATTCCGGTAAAGGGTTTGGGGGTTGATGTCGATTGAAAAACCCTCATTCACTGCAATGAGAACTCGAGGCTGATGAGCGTTATCGACGAAGTAAAAGATCGCATCGATATCGTCGACCTGGTCGGCGAAACGGTAAAACTCCGGAAGTCCGGAAAGAATTACACGGGCTTTTGTCCATTCCATCCAAATAAACGGA
>DAOWMX010000198.1 GCA_030642885.1 Anaerolineales bacterium
ATTCGATTATACGGGGTCAAGCACCCAGTAGGCGGGACAAACCGCCATCATTATAAACCCGTGTTGATACTGAACAGAAGTGAGAGAAGTCACTCTGAGCGCTCCGTTGAATCACACGAATTGGAGGGGGGCTGGCGCTCAGCAGGTCTGCAACTGGGCGCAGTGCGGGCGCACCTCTTGGAAGTTGAGACGGCGAGGCTCTGTGCATGACTAGAGTTTGAGTTTCCAACTCTCGATGGTCGGGCATATATGCGAATCGGTGAGATCGAGGGTGAGTGGGGCGGCGGAGACGAAGTTGTTCGCCAACGCCCAGAAATCGGTTCCCGGTTCGGTAATTCCCCAGAGGTCTTTGAATACGAGACGCTTCTCGCTTGCAGTAGATGATCAAATTAAATATCAAAGGAACGATGATGCCAGTTAAGAGAAGGACATCACGCTGGCACTCTGTTTCCCAACATGGTATTATTAAAAATGCGAGGGAGAACATTATTGTTTCAATATTACTCTCCCTGCCCGGTTTTATCCTTATTATCTTATGCCCCGCATTATTTTGTACTGATGGGCTGAGGGTTTGCGGGGGACATTAGAACGGATATTTTGGGATGTGCCTTCCCCTATGGGTGGACACCGAAACCGGGTGTCGACCCTGTTTTTATTTATGTGTTTTTATCGAAGGGATTTAATTATGAGTGTCGACTTTGTTGCTCGGATCGTTGGAATGATCGCTTTATCAATTGGCGGCGTCTATCTTGGGACAACGCTGGGAAGACTCGCTGGCGATCAACCTGTTCTTTGGGCTGTTGTGTTTGGAATGGTTGGCGCGTTATTGGGGCTAGTTGTAACGCCATTTCTTACCACACGTCCAATGAGCGCCATCCGCGGCAAGCTCTCAACAATTTCGCTAAAGACAATGGTAGCCGGATTGTTCGGGTTGATCATTGGCCTGGTTGTCGGGGCGCTGATTGCCTTCCCCCTTTCGCTGTTGCCTAAACCGTTTGGAGAGTTGCTGCCCTTCATAGCCGCCATTCTTGTCGGCTATTTAAGTATAGCCATTTTTACAACGCGCCAGGACGAAATTTTCAATATGGTTGGGTCCCGTTTTGGGTCATTGAGCAAGGGAGAGCACGATCTTTCGCCGGATAATAATAGCGTCTTGCTGGACACCAGCGTGATAATTGATGGGCGAATCGCTGACATCGCTCGCACAGGCTTTATTGCTGGCCCCATGCTGGTGCCATCGTTTGTTTTGAACGAACTTCAACACGTCGCAGATTCATCAGATGGGTTGAGAAGACAGCGTGGTCGCCGGGGGTTGGATATACTCAACAGGCTTAAAAAGGACCCACTTATCTCAATGCGCATCACAGATTTAGATGTGGAAGGTGTGCGGGAGGTGGACGATAAGTTGGTGGTCCTCGCCAAACAACTCCGCTGTAAAGTCCTGACAAACGACTATAACCTGAACCGCGTCGCCGAATTGCAGGGTGTTGCTATATTGAATATCAACGAGTTAGCGAACGCGGTTAAAGCGGTTTTTCTGCCAGGCGAGACGCTTGAAGTGGATGTCATACAAAAAGGTAAAGAAGCCGGACAGGGGGTTGGCTATCTTGACGATGGAACAATGGTCGTCATAGAAGATGGCGAGGTGCAAATCGGCAGTGTGATTCTGATAAATGTCACAAAGGTGTTGCAAACAGCCGCAGGAAGGATGATTTTCGCCCGGCTTAAGGTGGATGACGAGAACGCTTTCGCTCAGGAGTAAGGTTCAATGACGTTGATGATCTATAACACCATGACCCGCAAGAAAGAGAAGTTTGAGACGCTGGAGCCAGGTAAGGTTCGGCTCTATGTCTGTGGGCCTACCGTGTATGACAAGGCGCACGTCGGTCATGCCATGTCGTCGATTGTCTTCGATGTGATCCGCCGATACCTTGAATACAAAGGGTATGACGTTCAACATGTCATGAACTACACGGACGTCGATGATAAAGTCATCCTGCGCGCACAGGACCTTGGCGTTGACCCTCTCGACCTCGCGGAGAAATACATCGACGAATACGATCAGCATTTGAAAGAACTTAATGTCCTGCCCGCACATGTCTTCCCTAGAGTGTCCACCGAGATCGAAGCCATCATCGGAATGATCAAGGGACTGATCGACAAAGGGTATGCCTACGACGTAGATGGGGACGTATATTTCCGAGTGGCGAAAGACGAGGATTATGGACGCCTCTCAAGACGAGTGGTGTCGGATATGCGCGCTGGCGCTCGCCTTGGAATTGATGACCGGAAGGAAGACCCTGCGGATTTTGCTCTCTGGAAGGCGGGTAAACCCGGAGAACCCACGTGGAAAAGTCCGTGGGGACCGGGAAGACCGGGATGGCATATAGAGTGCTCGGCGATGAGCCTGCACCATCTTGGAGATCAAATCGATATTCATGGCGGCGGGAACGACTTGATCTTCCCGCACCACGAGAATGAGATTGCTCAATCAGAAAGCTACACCGGCAAACCCTTCGCTCGTTACTGGGTACACAACGGCATGATGCAGCTCAGCGGCGAGGATATGTCGAAGTCAACCGGTAACGTTTTTACAATCGAACAATTTCTGGGAAAGTACGATGCGGACGTCCTGCGACTCTTGATTTTGAACGCCAGTTACCGCAGCCCTCTTACTTATAATGAGGACGTTATCGAGCAAGCGGCGCACGCTCTCGAGAGGTTGAAGGGCGGCTTGCGCTCTGCATCCCCCCTTCCCGACCTCGACCCAAGCGAAGCGGGCACTCTGGTTCAAGCAGCAGAACAAGCCCGGATTGGCTTTGAAACGGCGATGGATGATGATTTCAACAGCGCTGGGGCACTGGGGCATCTTTTTGAGCTGGTCAGGGCGATCAATGAAGCGAGGACGGCTGGGATCGACCAGGAGAATCTGAGCTCTGCGCAGGATGTTCTTTGTGAATTGGCAGGTGTGTTTGGTTTATCGCTGACTCAAAAAGATCAACTGGATGCGGATGCTGCACCTTTCATTGATCTGCTTCTGGAAATCAGAAGGGAGCTGCGAATTGCCAAGCAGTTTGAGATCTCGGATAAGATTCGCGACAGATTGAGTGAATTGGGGATATCACTGGAAGATGGTAAAGGGGGGACGGTCTGGAGAGTCCGCTAGCCGAGCATGAACACTCTGACGCCCCAGTTCGATCAAGAGCTGGGGCGAATTTCTATCCGGAAGGTAACGGATCCTAGATTTTTAGATATGAGTGGAAATAGAGAAGAAACAATATACGGGCGAAACCCGGTTCGAGAAGTAATGCGGGCAGGGCGGCGCCGAATCCATCAAATTCAACTCGCTGAAGGGGTCATCGAGCGAGGTCTCCTCGTAGAGATCAACGATTTGGCGCGGGCGAGCGGAATACGAATTAAACGTGTCCCGAGGGCATCACTAGATCGAGAGCGCTCCAATCATCAGGGGGTTGTGGCGATTGTTGATCCCTTCGAATACGGGTCAGTAGAGGAGATGCTGGAACTCGCCTCAGAGCGAGGAGACCCCCCCTGGATACTTCTTTTGGATATGATTCAGGACCCTCAGAATCTAGGGACACTGTTGCGCACAGCCGAAGCCGTAGGTGTCCACGGCGTGGTCATTCCTACGCGCAGGAGCGCTTCTGTAACGCCGGCAGTGGTCAGCGCATCTTCAGGGGCGAGCGAGCACATGATTATCGCTCGGGGCAACCTGGCAGATTCAATCGAGCGTCTTAAAAAAGCAGATCTCTGGGTTGCCGGCTTGGAGGATGGGCCAGAAGCATCCATCTATTGGGACGCGGATCTCAGAGGCCCATTGGGTTTGGTCGTTGGCGGTGAGGGATCGGGAATGCGGCGCAGGGTTAGGGAATCATGCGACTTCCTGCTCAGGATCCCTATGCGAGGGGAAATCGAATCATTGAATGCCTCTGTTGCGGGAGCAATTGCTCTTTACGCCATCTTGGAACGGCGAGGTTTCGAACTTTCAAACACTCCGTGAACGTGGTGTTATGCGCATTTCCATTGACGATGCCTCTGAATCTTGGTAGACTCGGCGAGCAAAGTCGGCAAGGGAGTCTGGTATAATAAGACAGCGCCGAGAAGGTGAGGCGCATTTTATTATCATGCCGACGTAGCTCAATGGCAGAGCAACCGCTTTGTAAGTGGTAGGTTATGGGTTCGACTCCCATCGTCGGCTTGCTGTGTCGTTTAATTTGTACTGGAGCGATGCTGCTGCGGAAGGCATTTGCTGACCGATATAGGGCAATGGGCGGTTACCCAAGTGGCCAAAGGGGGCTGACTGTAAATCAGCTGGCGTTGCCTTCGGCGGTTCGAATCCGTCACCGCCCACTCAGGCTCGGTTTGTGATAACAATTCGGGACTGTGGTACAAGCCCTCATAGCTCAGACGGTAGAGCACGTTCTTGGTAAGAACGGGGTCAGGGGTTCAATTCCCCTTGAGGGCTCTAATTGCCGAAAGAATTCTTTTAGGAAGAACGAGGAGAAAAGATCATGGCGAAGGAGAAATTTGAGCGGACGAAGCCGCACATGAACGTAGGGACGATGGGGCACATAGACCATGGTAAGACGACGTTAACAGCGGCGATCACGAAATATTGTGC
>DAOWMX010000020.1 GCA_030642885.1 Anaerolineales bacterium
CATCGATAAAAAAGAATTAGCCCCATCCACAACCCAGGTCAACCCCAGACCGATGACTATTGCCAGCACCCCTCTGCTCGGATAGAGGCTGGCTTTCGTACGCCGAAGCGCGTAATACGAAAAAGCAACCAATGCACCCAGAAACATCCCCGTGCAGCGCGCACAGAGCGGAAGCGGCCGTGCTCCCAGGTGGAAGGAGCGCAGGTCGATCCGGTGGCACACCGCATACCCGATGGCGTCTGCCTTTCCCAGGATGCCATCCGGTGTGTAGTACAGCCACAGCCCTACCACGAGCGCCGTTAGGACAAACACAATCGCGTTCGCCAGGCGTCTGTACCGGAAGCTCTGGGTAGAAGTTCCATTTTCGCTGGTCACGCGCTGATTATAATCTAGCATGGGTGGGGTTGAGTGTCCCGCGGGACATCGCTCTGGTTAAACCATCTTCTTGACGGGCAAAAACAGGGAAGGTTATAATCACTGCACGTTCCTCGGTAGCTCAATCGGCAGAGCAACCGGCTGTTAACCGGTAGGTTAGTGGTTCGAGTCCACTCCGAGGAGCCTTTGACCACCAGACAAATGCGCATCCTGGCTATAGGATGCGCATTTATTTAACCACCCAGAACCGATCCGCCGATCTATTCCTGGGTGGATGAGCCAGCCGGAGATGCAGGATTCTGCAGGAATTCTTCGAGTACATTGAGCCGATGGTGCACCGAAGAGTCTATACGATCATACTTCCGCGTAGCTAGATATTCTTGAACCACAGGAAGGTTGAGGCGCCCAGTAAAAACTTGCTCGGGTTCATACTCCTCCAGGATTTCTAAGATTTGATCCTCCGTAAGAACACCCGCCGCAATCCGTTTCTTCGATAGGACAGCCAAGTGAGGTGGGACCGAGAGCTGTGTGCGGAATGCAAACATGGGCCGATCCGTGTATACCCAATTGGTTAGGTGCGCGTATTCCGCCATCAACGCCAGGATTTCTTCGTCCTCACTAACCTCAACCGGCTGGGCGCGGAGGTTCGGGAGTTCTAGATCGAATTGCTGGACAGTTGATGGTAATCGATAAAACGCGAATATCACGGCAAGGGTCCAGGGAAAAATACCCATCACGATGCCTACAAGATCCCTTTCTCTTAGTTGAAGGATCTTTTGTAACCTGGACAGTCCATCTCCGATAGCAATTCCAGCCAGGATCGCGGCGGGCACGGTGACGAGGAGTTGTTGGTGATGCCAGAACGGGACATTGATGAAGAGCGAGATTGCACCTATGGCCACCCATGCAACCAGGTACATCGCCGTCCAGGATCTCGAACGCAGGGCAGCGATGCCACCAAGGAATGCCAGGAGGAGCATAGGTAGGGAGTCCTTAAAACGCGAAATATATATAACGATTCTGTTGTCTGCATAAGCCCTGAATAACGCCGAGTCGCCTGCAAGCAAGTGCCCCTGAATGAGCTGATAAACGTTTGCGGGTTTGACAACGATGAGCAGGATGCTCCCAACGGTCACCGCAATGATAGCGAGCCAAACCGCCGAGGGCCTGCATGCCTTCAACCAGTCACGATGTTGACGGTAATCCAACCAACCGCTGAGGACGATGCCCGATAAGAAGATCGGCCCCAGGATGGCTGTAAAAGCCTTCGTCATAATCGAGAGTCCAAAGGCGATAGCGGACATAATGAGCCATTTAGAATCGCCGTATTTGTGCCATAAAGATAACGCGTAAAATGAGAGCAGTGCAAAGGCTATGGCGGGCAAGCCGATCATGATAGACACGCTCAGAACAAGGTAATAAGGGAGAAGCATGATCGTGAGAACTCCGAGTATCGCATGGATGTTCCCCCAAAATTGACGTAAGTACTGCATTGCCAGCCAAAGAATAGCCGCTGAAAATAACAGCTCGAGCCCACGACCGACCGGGATGCTTAATCCAAAGATCCGGAAGAAGAGGGTAAGCAGCATTGTGAAGATTGGAGGTTGATCGCTCCAGGTCTCGGAATAAAGTTGGTAACCCTTAATGTTCATCATCGCTTTGATGGCGTTTATTCCCTCGTCAGGGTTAAATTCGAAACGGTAACGAAACGGGAAAAAAAGCACCATCAAGATAATGAATATCAAGGGGATTGCATGCCAAACAATTGGCGGGATCGTGTTTCTTCTCACGGCGTGCGATTCGGTATCCAACGGGCGAGGGTTCCTTTATTGAAGGGTCTGTTTTCCATGGTTATAGAAATCAATATATCACGGAAAGTGACCCCGTAAATGACCTTATGGCACCGGGTGTTGAAACGAGCACTTTTACGTTCAGCGTAGTACCTTGTATATTGACTCACAACGAGCAACAATAACCCATTACGCTATATAGGGAGGGCAAAACCACATGGTTGTATACATGATCGTCGTACTCTTTTAGGGCGATCGTAAAGCCCCCCCAAGAAACAGGGATGCATTATGTGTAGAAACCATCCAAATCTTGTGCCGCGGAAAAGCTAGCGAGGCAGTTGTCTGTTGGGATGCTCCCTTGCACTGCGCGAAGCCCGAAACCGATCGGTAACCTGAGGTCATTCACGATGTTACAGAAAAGGGATTTACTCTGGATACTCGCATACCCAATCTACCAGATCATTGGCACCATTCGACACGAAGGAAGTCACGCACTTGTTGCGCTGCTGGAAGGCGCCAGAGTCACCGAGTTTGTGTTCTGGCCGTCCTTTACGAAAGTTGGTTTTTATTGGGGTTACGTTCGAATTACTGGCTCGACCGACTGGTTATTCCTTGCTGCTCCCTACCTGGTTGATCTGATAACGTTTGCCATCTTCTTCTGTGTTTGTATGTGGGTATTGATCCGCAGAAAATGGATTTGGCTCAACCTTGTGATTATCGGTTTGATATCGCCGTTCGCGAACTCCCTCTATAACTACTTGGGCAAATCAAGACCGAATACCGATGTGGGGAAACTGTTGGAATTACTGCCGAGCAATGTCATTCATGGGTATTTCTTGCTGACCTTGTCACTCTACATCCTTGGCATCTTTTGGGTTTTCAGGTTTTCCAAAACAGCACGCTTCTTGAAGACCCGCAGGGATAAAAACCAACCCATGCCATGATGTTGAGTGTCCATCTCCTCTAAGCTGCGTGGACGGACCTGAGGATACAACTGTGTCAACTCTGCACAGGACATGGTATGCTCATCCGCGGTGAAGCAGACCGAAGCAAACATCACGGTAGACGTGAGCGATTTTCTAAGCCATAGATATTGAGCGGATTGTCCGCTATCGTGCTGTAAGTTTCCAGTTTGTCCTTCACAATCGCCACATGCCTATCTATGGAGGGGATGATGTTCCGGAGAATACAATACGCGTTCCTGCTGGTCTTCGCTGCCCTCCTGTTGATCAACCCGGATGGAGCCGCAGCGCAAGAGAACCCGCCCATCCGTGTCGTCGCAATTACGATTGATAATAACTATCCTGATGGCCTGACATTTCATATCCACGCTGTAGCGGATTCCCCCATCACGAACATCATGCTGTACTACAAGGATCAAGGTGATATATCCACCACTCGCCAACCCGTTGAATTTGAAGCGGGCACCGAAGTGACCACTTCATTTACCTGGGACACTTCGCGGTTCACAGTTGCCCCGAGCAGTCCGATTTTCTTCAATTGGGTTCTTGAAGATGAGCAAGGTAATAAATTCACAACTCCCGAGGAGTTGGTTTATTACGACGATCTTCGCTTCCCCTGGAGGGAGATCAGCGATCCGGAACTGGTCGTGCGCTGGTATGAAGGCACGGATGCCTTCGGTCAATTCATCTATGACGCGGCGAGAGAATCGCTGACGCGGATGGAGGAACAAACGGGCGAGCAGTTGGATTTCCCCATATTTGTGCTCGTGTATGCCAACCAGGAGGATTTTGCCTCCTGGCATTTCTTCGTTGATGACTGGGTCGGAGGTCAGGCTTTTACACCACTAGGGATCACCACAGATATCATCTCACCTTACTCCAATCCGGAGTGGATACTGGCTGTCGTCCCCCATGAGATCGCCCACCTCTTCTTTTATCAGGTCATGGATTCTCCTTTTGCTTCATGGCCTTCATGGCTGGACGAGGGGTTGGCCCAGTATTATGAAGCGACCGATCCGCTCCCAGCTTTAGAGCGCGTTGAATCTGCAGCCAGGGGAGGGACCTTGCTCCCTCTGATCTCCCTGACCGGTAGTTTTGGGCGCGATCCCGACCAGGTGAGGCTCTCCTATGATGAATCGCTCAGCGTCGTGATCTTCATTCTTGAGACATGGGGGGAGGCGGGACTTCAGAGTCTTATTGAAGTATTCCGAACGGGAGAGAACCCGCGCCCGGCGATTGAAACCGCGCTCGGTCTGACCTGGGAGGAGTTTGAAGCCGCCTGGATAACATGGATGGGAATACCAGCGACGCCAAAGCCCTCTCCTGTTCCAACGGCTACGTTCGTCTATCCCACGGCTCCCAGTGGTTGGCCTACACCGACCAAGCTCATAAAACCGACGGCGACAGAGAGCCCCGAATCGGCATCATCTGATCTGAGCTCAACAACCGAGCCTTCTGCTGTCAGCGGCAAAGGGAGTGTCTCGAATTGGCTCTGTGGAGGGTCGACTCTTGGAGTGCTGCTCTTGCCCGCATTGGTTTGGATGGCCCGACGCAGGGAAGAATAGTAGCGCACCAGCATTCATAATCGGGTTTGAGCCAATAACAACCCTCAGCTACACCTTGCCTGTTTATTGCAGGGACAGTCTTCCCATTTAACCGAATTCACACTTACAGGAAGTTGCCAAGAATTCTGGAAATTTCGATGTCTTGGAGGTTTTTTTACACTGTTAACACGATCTAGTAATGCGCGAATAGGATATTTAGAACATGAAACGTTTAGGATTGATATTACTGGCGGCATCCATAACTTTATCGATGCCAATTAGTGGTTGCACCATCCAACTGGGTGATGATTTTTTGGAGATTGAAATTGGCAATAAAGACAAAACATCAATTCCACAAGAGCTTGTATACAACGATGCGCTAAATGAGGAAGGTGAAACCCAATCGACGTTTCCGAGCGAATATCCAGGTTTTAGTGATAGCAGAAATCCAACATTAGGCATTGCCTTTGGTTCAAAATATGAAAACCAGGAATTCATTGATCATGTTCATGAATTGGGGATCAGCCAAACCTACATCAATATTTGGTGGGATGAAACTGAAGCCGTTCCGGGCGAGTACAACTATACCCTGATCGATAGTTTTATTGCCCAGTTAAAAACCGACACCGTCGCAATGCTGAGAATTACAACCAGATACAACGATTGGGCGACATCGGATGATGGAAAGACCATCCCAACCGATCTTTCAATCGGAAGCCCTTATTACAATTATGTTTACAACGTTGTAAGAAGGACCAATGGTAAAGTAATAAAATTTGAGAATAACTGGGAAGCTGACTTTACAAAGCATTGGGGCGGGACGGCTGGACAATACGCTGAGTTATCCAAGACTTTCTACAGAGCGGTCAAGGACGCCGATCCCGAGGCTGTTGTTGTAATGGGTGGAGCCATTGGTCATCTTACCAGCAGTCATCAAGAATTCTGGAAGACGGTTTTTGATTGCCTGGCGAATGATGCTGAATCAAAATTCTTTGACGTATTCGATGTTCATCTATATTCTAATTTGTATGATATTCCGGAGAGAGTTAACTGGTTTCGAGAGACTCTGGATGCATATCCAGAATTTAATTCCATCCCAATTATCGTCACAGAGTACGGCGGACCAAGTCCAAAGGAATTCGAATACGTCGACAAAGCTGCGTATGCCGACCTGATTAACGAACTTAGAAACGATCGCTGCCTAATTGCTGGAGATCTAACGAGTACTCCTCTTCATCCAGAAGGCTATCCTGACCAACTCAGGATGTTCGCCTATGGTATCGAGCCTGGACTCGAAGCAAAGCGTGACAGAATTCAAGGTCGGCAGATGGTACAAAGAACTATTCTTGCCCTCTCGGCCGGTGTGGACACCTTATATTGGTGGAATATCAAGGAAAACTCGGCAAATACAGCTCGCTGTCATTTCAGGCATCCGGTTTTTGGCAAGATGCCCCTGATGGAGGAACAGCAAGACGGAACCCTCATCCCTGGGCCGACGTTCTACTTCTTCCAGATAATGGCAGATTATCTTAATTATGTTGAAGCAGTGGACAAGATTGATACAACTGACCCGAATATTTTCCTGTTTGAAGTCACTCAAGATGATGGCTCCAAGATATTTACGATTTGGGAGAAGAGAGATCAATTCGATGGTGAGAATATGCCGCCAACCGAATTCAAATTCGAAATTCCCTGGCAGAATGCGCTAGTGCAAGAGTTGTTTAGTGACCTGGTAATATTATCCAGCATCGATAGGGAAGTAACACTCTACCTAACAGATACTCCACTCTTCATCGAGGAAGCTAATTAATCAGACGACTACAACTGCTTATAGCCGTAGTAAGTGTGCTGCTATATGTTTCTGGATGTACGAGTGAGCCGGAGGTAACAGCTATAATGCTGATGGAAATTTACGCCAGCGATGAAGAATTTAAAGCAGGGAAAACCTTTGACCGTTTTGATCAGTATTGTGCGGAACAGAAGGACCAGTCCGACCCGAGGCGCCAACAATGCACAAGAGGCGGATCATCGCCGACCCGCCTCTCAATTAAAGTTCAGCCAATGACTGAAGATAGATTAACTCATTTCCTTCAGTAAATTGCGCACTTCAGCCGGGTCGGAGAGGAAGTATCGAGCCTTCGATCGCTCGGGAACACCGACCTTCACTGTCCAACCCGATTCGGGGATCACTTCAAAGAGCGCCTCATCGGTAATGTCATCACCAACCGCCAGGATGAAATCGTAGGGTGGTTTCGCGGACAGCCATGGTTGTGCGGCCCGCCCCTTGCTAACGGTGCTCGGTTTCACCTCCACCACTTTATGCCCCTGCAGGATGTGCAGTGAAGTGTTGGCGATATAACCTTCGATGGTGTCGATCAGCTCAACGGCACGCTGAGAACCCAAACCAGGGTCAGCCCGGCGGTAATGCCACACTAGCGCCCTTCCTTTCTCCTCCAGGAGAGCGCCTGGCGTGCGATCGACGAACATTTCAAATACCGGTCTTAACTGTTCCTTCCAGTCATCGGTGAAATCCTCATCAACCTGCTCCCACTGTTTCTGGTCGGCACGGCGGATCATCGCTCCGTGTTCGGCGACGAGGTCCATTCCCACGTCACCCAGCCAGGCATCGAGAGTCTCCGCATCGCGTCCGCTGATGATGACCATCGTGTTTTTGGGATCACGTGCGAGCGGCGTGAGCACTGCGATTAGTTCCTCGTCAGGTTTCGCCCTTTCGGGTGTGGGTGCAAATGGAACAAGCGTCCCATCGTAGTCAAGTAGGAGTAAACGGCGTTCCGCGGCATCATACACCTGTATCAACTCCTGTTTCAGTTCCCCCTGCAATCGCCTGGGAAGGTGGAGCCTGCGCACCTCCTGCACCCTTGCAAGCTGACTCAGGAAATCATCGGCCCAACGCTCTGTATCATAGCGGCGAAGCCGGGCACGCATGGTCGCGTTGCGCGCCTTTTGTTCCTCTATGGGCATTTCCAGAGCCTGATGCAGAGCATCCACGAGCATTTCTTCATTATGCGGATTGACGATGATCGCTTCACCCAATTCCGCCGCTGCGCCGGCTGTTTCACTCAGCACGAGAACACCTGTCCCATCCGGTCGTGAGATTAGATATTCCTTAGCCACGAGATTCATCCCATCCCTTAAGGGCGTAACCAGAGTGACATCCGCCAAGAGGTACAGCGCGATAAGCTGCTCAAAGGGAACGGATCGATAGAGATAGGTGATCGGCGCCCAGCCAGGTTGGCTGAGCTGCCCGTTGATACGTCCGATTAATTCATCAACCTGGCTTTTTAAGTTCTGATACTCTGGCACACGTGTCCGTGAGGGGACCAACAATGAAAGCAAGGTCACGCGCCCCAGCCAATCCGGATAGCGAGAGAGAAATTTCTCAAAGGCGTTTAGACGTTGGATGATGCCTTTCGAGAAATCCAGTCGATCTACAGTGAGGATAACTTTGTGCTCCCCAACTTGCTGGCGTAATGCCTCAAGTTCATGTTTGACTTCCGGCATTTCATGGGCGGTGCTATAGCGGTTAATGTCCACGCCCAGAGGGAATGTGTCTACTTTAATAGCGCGATCACCGACCGTCACTCGCCCAAAATCTTGTTCCAACCCCTGGATGCGCAATAAACTACTCAAGAAATGGCGTGCGTAATCGTACGTATGAAAACCAACCAGATCCGCGCCGGTTAAGCCCTTGAGAATCTCTTCTCTCCAGGGAAGCATCCTAAAGATCTCATACGATGGAAACGGTATATGCAGGAAAAATCCAATTGCCGCATCCGGCAGTGATTCTCGCAACATGGCCGGCAGCAACATCAAGTGGTAATCGTGAACCCAGATGGTGTCACCGGGGAGGGCGACCTCGAGGACTTTCTCACAAAAGCGTTCGTTCACCTCCTGGTATGCCTGCCACTCCAGATGATCATAGTGCGCATATTGTGGGAAGTAGTGAAAGAGCGGCCAGATTGACCCGTTCGAGAAGCCGTTATAGTAGAGGTCGAACTGCTTTCTGGGCAAGAAGATCGGAACGCTGCCGAACTCGTCGGAGAGTCTCTTGGAGATTTTCGCCTGCTGCTCGGGATTATCCTCATGAATGCCTGGCACGCCCAGCCAGAGCATATCCATCTCCTCCCGCACTGCATTCAGAGTCGTCGCCAGACCGCCGACACTGGGATTATAGATGTATCCACCGTCATCTCTTTCTAAGCTTACGGGAAGCCGGTTGGAAACCACAATCAACCGCTGCTGCCGGTCTTCGGTTTTCGCATGCATGGAGCACCTGCATTCTGGCTTGAGCTGCCAATATCTGGACAGATTGTATTGGACGCATCGAGCGGGAGAGTGCCTCTCAATCAAGGCATGCATTCATTTTACTGCAACCGTTTAGGTCTCACCCGCTGCACTCAGAGGCGATTATTCTTCTACAATCCAACAGGCTGTGTCTGCTTTATGGGGAAGCGAACCCTATGACTTACTCTTCCGGACCTTCCCACCAAGGTTGATAACGGCGGACCTTCTCCATCAGTTTATTCTTCGTCTTGGTGTCTGTCGCTCCCGCCAATTCTTTCTTCAGGGATCTCAATTTCTTCTGGCGGCGTTGTCGGCGTCTTCGTTTTCGATCTTTTTCAGTCAGTGGCATTCGTTCAAGACCTCCGTTTATTCATGAGTGTTGCCTGCTCCAAGTCAACATTATTTAGATATATGATAACGCATCTACGACGATAGCGCCGGATATACTCGCTCTATGCACAGTTATCTACTGGGCATGCTCAATCCGTTGATGGACCCCCTCTCATGTCTAGTTTTCAATAAGCTTTTGTTTCAATGGTGTGACAGTCCCTGAATATTAACGATATATTAATCCTTTTGTTGTATGATTTCCATGGTGGGGAACGGTTTTTTAGGCATGGTTCGGTTTAACTCCTTTATGCATATCCAACTTCGCCACAAGTAATTATCCCTTCCATTGGTTTAGCGGAAAAAATCCTGATCCATTCCTTGTAGATATGGATCATCTTAAGGGCGTGACCTGCTAATGATTAATGAGTTCGAGTTACTCGCAAACAAAGTTATCGAAGCGACAAAAGAAGTCTCGCTCTCTGAAGAAGAGCAGACCTCAATCCAGCAGTTATTCAAACTCGGGGGAGAACAAGGATACATCACGCTGGATGACATTGCCTCTCAATTTCCCGAATCCGAAGCTTCTCTCCCCGTGATTGAACGAGTCTACGATATGCTGCTTAACGCAGGTATCGAAATCCTTGATGACGAAGAGGTTTCTGAGAAGAAACCCGCTGATGCAGTCAAGGAAGATGAAGTAGAGAAGGAAGATGAAAACAAGCTCGCTGAAGTAAGCGCAATCGACGCAATTGATTCGGGCGATTCTGTAGGTTTATACCTCAGCCAGGTAGGCAGAGTACCTCTGCTTACACGCGATGAGGAGGTCGAACTTTCCAAGCGCATTGAGCGCGGTCGTAGAATACGCAATAATCTTGCGCGTGGCCCGGTTTCTCCGAAACAACGTGTGGAATTCGAAAGGCTCATTCAAGACGGCATGGCTGCTCGTGAACACCTGATTATGGCCAACTCACGTCTTGTTATCAGCGTTGCTAAGAAGTACGTCGGCCGCGGTGTACCACTGCTCGACATGATCCAGGAGGGTCACGTTGGGTTAATGCGCGCTGTGAAGAAATTCGATTACCGACGTGGGCACAAATTCTCCACGTATGCCACCTGGTGGATTCGCCAGGCTGTGACAAGGTTGGTTGCAGACCATGGTCGCACCATCCGTATTCCCGTTCATATGGGCGATCGCATTAACCGCATGCTGCGCAGTCGACACAAACTGACGCAGGAATTGGGACGTGAACCCGTCCGCGAGGAGCTTGCAGCATGCCTGGAGGTCTCCCCTCACGATGTTGACTACATGCTTCGCGTAGCACAGCGTCCTCTCTCCTTAGAGAAGCCGACAGAGCAAGAAGGGGACGCCGTAATCGGGGATTTCATTGAGGATCAGGACGCCCCAGCACCCGAAGAGATCACATTACAGGAGATCTTGGAGGATCGAGTACAGGACCTGCTGGAAACCCTGCCTCATCGGGAAGCGCTCGTGCTGCGCTTGCGTTACGGGCTTGAAGCCGGGGAAGTCCACACACTCAAAGAGATCGGCGAGAAGATGGGTATAACACGCGAGCGTGTGCGACAGATTGAAGCCCAAGCTCTGCGCCGCCTGCGCAATCCAGGCTTGCGCCGGGAACTCGTGGATTACGTGCGAACCTGATATTTCTTCGCTAACCTTAGTTGATAAAAGCGCACCTCTCGATAAAATCCGGAGGTGCGTTAGTTGTACGCCCTTAGAATATTGCCCTATCTCCGCATGAGAGAAACATCAATACCCGCGAGATCAGGTATGGTGCTTTATTAGCTTGAAATGTGTTGGGAATTTATATGGGGAGGATCAGGCTACATATCCCGCCTGGTGAAGTTTCTCTGCCGCCTCTATTGTGGCCGGGATCGTTACCAGGATGCGAGTCCCGCGCCCTGGCTGCGAGTCGATTTTCAAGATCCCATTTACTAGCTCGGCTCGTTCATACAAATTTATCATTCCAAGGCTGCCGCGTTTTTCATAGTTGGCTTGAACCTTTTCAACGTCAAACCCGACGCCATCATCTTCGATTTCCAGGTGCAAATTATCACCCCGGCGTTTCAATCGAATCCAGATATGTTTTGCGTTGGCATGCTTGCGAGCATTGTTCACGGCTTCTTCTACGATGAAAAATATCACGCCCTGCTTGCCGACTTCCAGGTCGTCTACAATTCCGTTCTTCGCCTCGACGACGACGTTCTGGTTGTGATTCTCCATCATCTTCTCAGAGAGTTGCTCTAATGCTCCCAACAACCCCTCCGATTCAAGAACGAGGGGCCGGAGCGTGAAGAGCATTTGCCGGATCTCTTTTGTCGTACGGCGGGCAAGTTCTTCAATTTTAAAGAGTTCTTCAGCAGCTTGAGTTGGTTCGCGCTGGAGGAGGCGCCGGGCGAAGTTCACCCTCATTGCGATCGCTCCAATGGATTGTGTTGGTCCGTCATGCAGATCGCGGGCAAGCTTGTTGCGCGTGTTTTCCTGGATCTCGGCAATGCGCTCCTTCTCCTGCTCCAGATCGCTATAAAGGCGGGCATTCTGCAGAGCGACCATTGCCTGCTGGGCGATGGCATCGAGCAGCTCGACCTGCTCCGGGTTGAAGTACCCCTCATCCGGATGCGCGAATAGCAGCGCACCATAGAGGTCCAAACCGACGACAAGGGGGATACAAACAGCGACGCGGCAGTTGTGCAAGGTGATAATCCGCTTCAGTTCGACGTCCTGGCCTGGGTTCATGCAAAGTTGGGATTGCACACTGGCTAATGCTTCTCCCACCACGCCCCGCGCTCCAGGCAGGGTGACACGTAAATCCGCGGCTGATAGTCCTCGTGCAGAGGTTATATAAAGCTCCTCGTTCTCGAAGAGCATCAACGCGCTAACTAACTTGGTCGCGCCCTCACCCTCAAGTGCACTATTGGCGAGGTCAAGTGTCATCTCAAGCACTCGCTCGTAATTGAGCGTTGCGTTTAAATTCGCCGTCATTACCAGAAGGGATCTGAGCTTCTCGATCTCGCGCTCCAAGGAGGCAACCCGATTCGTCTTATCTCCTCCGTGATTTTGACCTGAGTTTGCAGAATTATTTCGATCGCGTCGAGAGCGATCCGAGAGCCATGCAACCGGGGGTAATGCTAAGAGAAGAAACGCAGGATCGAGCGCGGAAACGATTTTCGGCGCCGTTATTGAAAGAGCTTGTAGAAATAAGTGTCCCAATTCAATATGGTACACAATCACATCCTCAGCAAACTAGCGTATTGTATGCCAACTTCC
This sequence comes from Anaerolineales bacterium, assembly GCA_030642885.1. Taxonomy (GTDB): domain Bacteria; phylum Chloroflexota; class Anaerolineae; order Anaerolineales; family E44-bin32; genus E44-bin32. The sequence continues at coordinate 12,593 of DAOWMX010000020.1, forward strand.
CGCCTCACCTTCATCTCGTTTACGCTGAGATATGGCGTCAGGCACTCACTCGAGCTATGGTTCTTGCATCTAGTATCGCTCAAAAAAACGATGTTTTCCCTTACAGTTCCCCTACAAGCTGAAGGCAGATCCATCACTCGCTGCCAGGAGATCCCCGGTTATCATCCCAATCCTTTGGGAAACGGATTGAGCTCTGAATTGAAACCGTTCACGCGGGTGTTTGTGTCTCCCTTTCAACATTGTTCCGGGATAGTAGATGAAGAGCAATCATCGCGAAGATCATCACCGCAAAGGCGATGAGTTGCGCACTGCGTATGCTGCCGAACACAATCGAGCTATCCCCGCGAAAACCTTCGAGAAACAGCCGCGAAAAAGCCGCAAGCGCAACGAATAGGATGAAGATAAAGCCCGAGAAGGACCTGGTTTTTCGGACCTGCAGGATCACCAGCGTGGCGCCCACGGCGAATAGGAGCTCGTAAATCTGTGAGGGGTGTCTGTCCGCACCCCATAATTCAATCGCCCAGGGGACTGTAGTCGATGCTCCAAATGCATCGCCGCTTGAGAGATGCGCCAGGGCAACGAAGATCGCAAAAACTGCCGCACCCAGCGCAAGCGTATCAAGCGTCGGGAGAAGAGAGAGCTCTTTACGTTGAGCATAAATCACTGCAGCAATGAGCCCTACGACTATGCCCTCCATGCTGGAGAGCGTATTTGGATTAAGCGCCAGCAAGTTCAGGGGTTCACTTAAATAAAGATCAATGTATTTAAGCGCGTATCCCAGGCGAGCGCCCACAATCCCAGCAGCGAGAGCGATAAAGATCATATTGCTTATAAATCCCGGATCTAGCTTATAGCGCGCCGTTTCGCGCTCGGCTATCTGTGTTCCAATCCACAAACCCACCAAGAGCAGCAAACCCGGCAATTGAATTGCGAGTGGTCCAATTTGGAGGATGGGGTACATCAGGGCACGCCCTCCAGCAGTTGCTCAACGGTACTCTGCAGGGTGACTTCGCTCATCGGCCCTCCCACGATCACGCGCTGGATGACTCCTTCCCGATCGATGAAGAAGGTCGTCGGCAAGGCGCGCATGAGGTAGGTATTTCCGACCTCTCCACTGGTGTCAAGCAGAATGGGGAATGTTAAGTTGAACTTCTGCACGAAGGCTTCAACATCAGCAAGGCTATCTTGCGCTGTCATATTAACCGCCAGCACTTCCAACCCACGTTCATGATTTTCCTGATAGACCCGCTGCAATGCTGGCATCTCTGCCCGGCAGGGAGGACACCAGGAAGCCCACAGGTTCAAAACAATCGCTTTTCCGCGCATATCGGAGAGTGAAATCTGGTCACCCGTTAAGCTTTCGAGCGTGAAGTCGGGGGCTAGAAACCCTTCTCGAGGGCTGGGGATCAATCCCCCTGTGGTTGCCTCCGCTGGCACCATTGAAGCCCATATCCATAACACGCCTATGATTGCTGCGCCGATCACAACCAGCGACCAGCGTACGGTATCTTGAAGCACTGTGTGAAATTTATTCATCGCCCAGATATTCTACCGCGAGTGGTGTCCCTCATATCAATACCGAATCTCACCACTTGCCAGGATGCTTCCGATGTGTTTTCTAATCAGGGAACGAACAAAGATGCAGGAGGGTTACGATAGAGCGAGATCCCGATATTATGGCGCTTCTAATCCATGCCTCTCCAGCAGGTGAGGTTCAGCTAAGATTTGTGCCGTTGGTCCATCACCAACGACCTGCCCTTCATCGATGATGACGGTTCGCTCAAAAAGTTCTGCCACCATGCGCATATCGTGTGTTGCAACCAGCATCGTTTGCGGTAAACCGCGCAGGAGTTGAATCAACTCACGCCGCCCACGCGGATCGAGTCCGGCTGTAGGCTCATCTAAGACCAACACCTCGGGGTCCATTGAAAGGACTGTTGCAATAGCCACCCGTTTCTTCTCACCTTCACTGAGATGATGCGGCACGCGCGCCTCCGAACCCGCCATACCAACATCTTCAAGCGCCTGCCTCACCTTCTGCTCCAATTCCTCTTTTGGAATATCCATGTAGAGCGGACCGAAGGCCACGTCTTCAAAGACACTCTGTGAAAAGAGTTGATCGTCCGGGTCCTGGAACACCAATCCGACCAAGGCACGAATTTGCCTCAGGCTTTCGTCGGTCAGTTCTTTCCCACAGACATGGACTTCCCCCTCACCGCGCAGGATGCCGTTCAAATGGAGCAGAAGCGTCGATTTCCCCGAACCGTTAGGTCCGACCAGTGCGGTTTTTTCACCTGGGTTAATGAAAGGGCTAACGCCCCGTAAAGCCTTCCGGCCATCCGGGTAGCTGAAGTGCAGATCCTGGATATCTAATGTATGGTGCATGCTCTATCTCAAGAACGTCAGCGAGAGCGATCCGAGGATCAGCAAGCTGAATACGATAAGGCTGATCCAATCGGCTCCACGCATCTGGAAGGTCGAATAAGTGCGCATTTCACCATCATAGCCTCGGGAGGCCATCGCTCCATAAACACGTTCGCTGCGATCTAGCGAGCGAAGGAAGCGGCTGCCGACCATAGATCCCGTCACTCCACCACGCCAAAGAAGGGAGGGTTTCCCTTTGCCGGGGATCTCCGGGCTGCGCGGAGCACGTGCCCGCATAAGGCGTATAACCTCGTCAGCCAAGACAAATATATATCGATACATAAATGCGATTACCGCAACCAGGGGGCGAGGAATACGCAGTGAAC
>DAOWMX010000055.1 GCA_030642885.1 Anaerolineales bacterium
CCGGTTCAGGTCTTCAGTTTCCCGATCCGGGAGCAACTCGATGCAGAATCCTTCGGCAACGTCCCTGCTCACATTACCCTGCTCTACCCCTTTGTCCCTCCGGAACAGGTTGAAACTGCAATTGAGGAGCTCAATCGCTTGTGCGCGGGGATTTCTCCCTTCGAGGTCACATTAGACCATTATGGGAGATTCAAAGGCGCGATATTCCTCGAGGCCTCAGACCCGGAGCCGATCGTTCAGCTTCACCACCGGCTTTCACAAGCCTTCCCAGAGTACCCGGTATACGGAGGCGAGTACGGGACTGAACTTCATCCCCACCTCACTTTGGCCCGCTTTGATGATCCCGAGGAGGCGGAAAATATCGAGCTTCCTCCAGTTCCCTCGTTCAACTTTCCTGTCGATAAGATTCACCTGTACCTCGGCTCGATCGAACACGACACACCCTTCATCCCACGCGCCGTGATCCCGCTCGGAAAAAATACATGAGCCGTCTAGTTCTTTGGACGACTATGGGGTTTGCGGCTGCTTTCCCCTTCTCTGGGGATTGGAGTAATTCATGGACATAGCCATCGAACTCATTAAAGAGTTGCTTATCCCGGGCTCAACCGCGTTCCTCCTTCTTGGTCTCATCCTCGGAGTCTTCCTGCTCTTCATCAGTTGGAGAACCGAGAAGTGGGGAAGACGCTGGCTGCTTTTATTATCGATCTTATACGTGTTGCTCAGCATCCCACTCGCCGCCTCGCTGCTCGAACGCGGCTTGAGCGTAGGCTATGAACCCATCAGCTCTGCGGAAGAATACGCTGACGTAGATGCGATCGTGATCCTGGGCGGAGGCGGCGCCTCCTATCGGGCTGGGGAATTGGAAGTGAATTCCGTGAGCGAGTCGAGTGCGCTGCGGGCGATGGAGGGCGCTCGCTTGTATCAGATGCTCGATAACCCGGTTGTGATCGTCTCCGGCGGCACCAACCCGAAAAGCGGCCTGCTCACACCTGAGAGCGAACCGATGCGCGATGCTCTAGTGGATCTGGGTGTGCCAAGCCAAAGGATCCTGCTTGAGTCGGATTCCTCTAACACGCACGACCAGGCGCTCAACGTCCCTCCAATGCTCATCGCGGCCGGGAGTGAACGCTTTATCCTCGTCACCTCACCAACACACATGCGTCGGGCGTTTTTCTCCTTCCTGGAGCAAGGCGTAGAGCCCATTCCGGCAATATCCGCACCACGCTCCGAAACAAGCAGCTTCTCATCGAGCAGCGTTGTGCCTGATCTTGGAGCGCTGGCTGTAAGTAAATCCGCTCTGCGAGAGTGGATGGGCCTGATTTACTACACATTACAGGGCTGGATATAACAGAATTCTCAGCCATCGAGGTCCAGGTCGCACCTTCAAGCAATCTGGAAAACTGCATATAATTGACCTTCCATACCGATAAATCTGGTTCCCTTCCAACCTTGTGGGAGTTCGACAGATGCCCGATCTAACACCCTGGGAAACCCTGAAACGCACGCTTTTACTCGACCGTTCACCCTGGATGCAGGTTTACGAAGATGATGTCCGTCTTCCAGACGGGCGCGTCATCGAGGGATACTTGCGCCTGGAGACTCCCGGATATGTGATGATTGTTCCCGTGAGAACCGACGCTCATATTGGCCTTGTCCGTTCCTACAAGCGCGGCGTTGATGGGATTGAAAGCCAACCGCCGGCGGGGATACTCGAGCAAGGGGAGGTCCCATTAGAGGCCGCGAAGCGCGAGCTCAAGGAGGAGCTCGGCTGCATGGCCACAACCTGGCATGAACTCGGAGAGGTGGTCATGAGCGGGAATTACTTCGCGGGGTGTGCCCACTTCTTTCTAGCAACCGGATGCCGGGAAATCACCGAGCCAGATTCCGGCGATCTAGAGGAGCAGGAAGTCATCTGGCTCCCGCTTGAGGAGGTCCGCCGCAGTTGGTCTGAAGGTGATTTTCGCCAGGTCGGTGCTGTGGCGGCGCTCGGGCTGGCGTTGCAAAAGATCGATAAAATTGGAATCAAGTAAAATTTCCGCCATTCAAGGAATAGTCTTTTGACAGATCGAAACCTCGAACGAGCCGCGCTGCGCGGCGAACCATCCTACGTTTGGCGCGCCGGTCAGGAGCGCCGCCTGCGTATGATCCTGGCCGGAGCAGACGGCCGCGAATCTGGCGTTATCTTAGACGACGGCTGCGGTGTGGGCGAATATATGACCCGCTTCGCCGAACATACATCCCAAATATATGGCTTGGAATTCGACCCCGATCACGTTTCATCTGCCTCAAAGCTGGGTAATAAAGTCGTACAGGGAGCCGGCGAGCGTCTCCCTTTTCGCAGCGAAACCTTCGACCTCGTCCTCTCCCATGAGGTGCTTGAACATGTAGAAAACGATCGGGCTACGCTCGAGGAGATCGTTCGTGTGCTGCGCGCTCCCAAACCAGGATCGTTGGGCGGAGGCAGGCTCATTCTCTTCGTGCCTAATCGCGGTTATCCGTTCGAAACCCACGGCATCTATCTACGCGGCCGGTACCACTTCGGTAATATCCCTCTGGTCAATTATCTCCCCCGCCGGTTTCGCGATCGACTCGCACCACATGTGCGCGTCTATACACACGGAGACCTCGAGCGGCTCTTCCACGGCCTACCCATCAAGATTGTTCACACGACAAGAATTTTCGGGGCTTACGACAACATCATCGCCCGCTGGCCGAGAGTGGGGAAGCTATTGCGCACTCTCCTCCAGGCGATGGAAGCGACTCCCTTACGAGTTTTTGGTTTATCTCACTTCTGGGTTATCGAAAGGATTTAGCAGCGCTCAATCATCCCCCGGCGATGGAGATATCCTCGCAGCGGAGGCTGACGCCAGCCAGTCTAACCTATCCAACCTCAACCTGCTCTTACATGCCCGATTTCTTGGATATCGACAGGCACACCTTCGATCTCCGACGGGACAAAATCCTCAGGCGCTAATTGAGCTCGAGGCACTTTTCGGGTGACCATCACGACCAGAACCACCTCATCGGTCAGTTCCCCGGAGCGCTTGCGCAGCCCTACGCCCACACCCATCACGTTGGCTTTTTGAAGCAATTCTTCCTCGTATTTTTCCTTAACCACCATTACTTTTTGGTAAGGCTCTAATGGCTTTGTCTCAAATTCTGAGGAAGTTGTCATAAGGTCACATCCAGACAATCCAGAACAGATTGGATTGGATTGTGCAGGGTGACTTGATCGGAACCCGCGAATAACAGACCGACGGCCTGCATAGACTCCCCGGCCACGAGAAGAGAGCCAGAATCACCCGGTTGCGACATCACAGTCGTCACAATCTGATTCTCAAAACGCGCGCTTCGATCGCCGTAGTCAATGGTGACGGTCGCATCTAAGACCATAATCTGCCCTGTCGTCAACCCTGTTGTCCTGCCGGATTTTCGTACGCGCATGCTGAGCATCGCCGGGAGAATGCCGCTTATCGCTCCAATCTCCAGAATCTCATCGAGAACTTCTCGGTCGTTTACCGGTCTGGCGATGGCAGCGTCGACCTGATTAGTCGCCTGGGGGTCACTCCAGAAGGCTTGCACTCGATGCTTGGAACCCAACAACTTCGCCATCGCATTGCCAAACCCAGCATAGGCTTCGGCTGTGCTGCAATCGACTGGACCATGGTTGAAACGGATTGGGCAGAAGCGTTCCAGTGTAGCGAAAGTGTCTTTCTCTTCCCTGCCACCGTCCACCGCACCTGGCTGCAGGATTGGATCTCCTTGTTGTCCTTGATTGTTATTGGCAAAAACGTGATTATTCGAGAGAATCATACGTGTGCCGGTTGTCCGGTCACGGACAACCACGCCCAACGTCCCGGCGGTAATTTTGTAGTGCCCCAAACTTACCCCCCCAAGCGCTGGACGCCAACGGTCGTTGCGCTCTTGTTGGGCACGCAGGAACCCAACCTGCATGACGTCCGTTGAGATCCCCTCGACTTCTGCAGGCACCAATGCTGAGGGATCAAGACCGGCTTGTGGAATCTTCTGACTCACCATCGCAATGACACAAAGATCTCCAAGCTGCTTCCCATTGCGGTTTTTATACCCCGTTCCCACACCAAGCACGTTGGGCTTCGCCAGGATGGCTTCCTTGTGCCGCTCTTTAACTTCGGTTACATGTCTGCGTTCCCACATGCTCTTTCTCCTCGGTTTGATCAAGATACCTTGTATTCAAGTATACGCTGGGAAGTGCACATTCCGTGCCTTTTTTTCGAAGTGACAATGGCCTATGGATAACCTCCCGCAGGTTCAAAACCTGCGGGAGGTTTAAAAGGGGGTAATTTCCCACCTCAACTATTTCTCATTTTGAATTCAAGAATATGGAGGATAACCTCGTAAGAACCTACATATGAATCGCGTGACCTTCAGCATGATGAGCAGCTTCCATCACAACTTCACTCAGCGTCGGGTGGGCATGAACGTTGCGAGCGATCTCTGCAGACGTGAGTTCCATCCTCTGCGCCAGAGTGAGTTCCGGCAGGAGTTCGGTCACTTCCGGCCCGATCATGTGCGCACCCAGGATCTCGCCGCATGTTGCGTCCGTCACAATCTTGACCCATCCACCGTAATCCCCCAAGCCTAAAGCCTTTCCATTCGCCTGGAATGGAAAACGTCCAATTTTTACTTCGAAACTGCGCTCTGCTGCTTGCGCCTCGGTTAGCCCAAATGATGCGACCTGCGGCTGGCAGAACGTTGCCCGCGGCATCATCTCGTAATCCAGGGTTGTCGTATCGACGCCAGCGATATTTTCAGCGCAGATGATCCCCATCGCAGAGGCGACATGGGCGAGCATGAGCTTGCCGGTGACGTCGCCGATCGCCCAGATTCCAGCGGTGGGCGTCGCCATGCGTTCATCGATCTCAAAGAAGCCGCGCTCGTCCAACTTCACTCCAGCGGCTTTAAGATCCAGATCCTTGGTGTTCGGCCGGAAACCCATTGCCAGAAGCGCTTGCTCGGCCTCGAGAGTCTGCTCACCGTCCGATCCGGAAACGGTGACCTTCACTTTTGTTTTCAGCCGCTCAATCTCCTCGACTTTCGTCCCTGCCAGAACTTTTATACCCCGTTTACTAAATGATTTCGTTAGCTCCTGGCTTACTTCCTCATCCTCCAACGGCGCGATGCGCGGCAGCATTTCCACCAGCGTTACATCCACACCGTAAGCGCTCCAGATCGTTGCGAACTCGAGTCCGATTGCTCCCGCCCCAATGATCACCACGGATTCCGGCAAATGCTCCTGCAGAATCGCGTCTCGGTAGGACAGAACACGGTCCCCATCTGCTTCCATCCCCGGGATAACCATCGGTGAAGCGCCTGTCGCCAGCACGATGTCCGTTGCCGTTAACGTCGTAGGTGCACCCTCTTCATTTTTTACAGTGATAGTTTTCGGTCCGGTGAAAGCAGCACGCCCCATGTGGACATCGACCCCATTCTTCTTCATTAGAAATCCGACGCCTTTCGCCAACCGCCCGGAGACTCTGCGGCTTCGCTTAACAGCCGCGCCATAATCTAGAGTCAAGCCATCAACTTTAAACCCGAATTCGTTCCCCCTCTCCCGCAGCGTGTGGGCAACTTCGGCGTTCTTCAACAAAGCCTTTGACGGGATACAGCCGACGTTCAGGCAAACCCCACCGAGAAACTCCCTCTCAATAATGGCTGTCTTTTTGCCCAATTGGGCAGATCTGATCGCACAGACGTAGCCGCCGGGTCCAGCGCCGATGACGATGACATCGTATTCCGTCATTTAATAAACCTCCCGCTACTTATGATCGTTATTCTAACCCATGACTGCGTAATAACGCTCAGTTTTCGACCACCCGCTCAACTTGGAGGAGATTAAAATAAAACCGGGTAGCGAGTACCCGGTTCAAATAGCGCTCCGCCGTCTGATCAAGCTGCTCGAGCTGAGATGGGCTCCTTGATCACCGTGGGGACTTGTACTTCGAGATACTGCTGAACATCTTCAAGCGCCTGCTGATAGATGCTTAGGAGTTCCAGGTCTGAGCCTTTGTAACGCCGCAAGCTTTGTTTTGAACACGCTTCGCAGCCGCGCATCGCCCGGTATGAATCGGTTTCACAACTCAAGCATCCGTCAAGCCGAATCATCATCAAAGAGAACGCCAAGAGTTCAATGTCGCCTTCGGGAAGGTTGGAAACGCGCTCGACTAGCGCACACCATTCATCCCCACGCGAGTGCTTTAAATTTGAAATCACATGCACGGGAAAGAGCAATTCGTTGTCCGCATACATAGAGGCCGCGACTCCTGATGGTGGGTTGATGGATACGATTGCTGTTCTTTCCTCATTGTAGATTCGGGGGAATCCTCAGGGCAGAGTACTTTAGTACCAAGAGGTTGATCGCCTTCGCGGACGATCCAATCGACTTTCGTTTCAGGTCAATTTGGTTGTCGATTGGGTGATCGCAGCTGCAGAGTTGGAATTATTACGGGTAAGTCGATGCTGGTGTTGCCCACCCCCACGGCAAACGAGCAACCCTATCAGGCGCCGCCCGCACTATAGAGCTCAGCGTCGGTGGGTGTCCGCCCTGAAGGATCATGGACGTAAACCCAGGTTCCTTCCTCCGCCCAGTTGAAGATCCAATGAGAGTCGAAAGGCGACATATTTACACAGCCATGGGAGCGGGGATAACCATAGCCATTGTGCCAGTATGCCCCATGGATAGCCCGCGACTCATCAAAATACAGAATCCAGGGAACGTCCTCCAGGTAGTAAAAATCCGAGCGGTCAGCGGCAAACGATCCTGCCATGGGATCGGCCTCAAGTTTTTCGTATACCTGGAAAACTCCAGGCTGCGTCCACCATCCATCCAGTCCCGTCGAGATGAGTGTCGCGAACACCAACTGGCCTTGTTCATAGACCGTCATTGTTTGCTCGTAGAGATCAATCGAAATCCAGCGATCGGATTCGACCCCCTCGGGACGAGTACCGTCGGGGATTACTTTCGCTATTCTGCGCTGTTCGATCCAATCATCCGGACCGATTTGATACCAGACCCAGCCATTTACCTCCCGCGAATCGGACACATAAACCATTTGAAAACGCTCGACCGTGCGGCCGGTTTTGGGCTGGTCCAGGCCTGGTTCTCGACTCGTTTCTGTGCGGGTGAGTACCCATGCAAAGGTCTGGCTTGGTGTACGAGAGAAAGCCAAGCCCTTGTAAGATGGTGTTGAGAGGCGAGCCATGCCGTCCCCACGGACATAGACACCGGGAACGATCATATAGGCTACGGCATTGTCCTGATCATAACGTTCGATCCATGAGAAAAATACAAAACCGGGTTCAATTTTCCGATATGAATTCTGCCCTTTTAATGCATCCTGCAGGCTGGTATAGAGAGGCGTTCCATCCTTACTTTTTGACCGCACGTAGTAGAAAGGCAGGTCGCCTAGGGACTCATCTAGCCGAACAAGCGGGAGCGGTCGTTGTGGCAAAAGACCTTTGCTTGCGAGCTCGTTGAGTTCTGCTCTCTCACCCTGCGGCCTGCAGCGCTCAGGGAATCTCAATTGAAAGCGGACAGGACACACCGGGCTGTTAGGTTCCACGACACCATCCACACTATCCGTAGAACCTGCCTGTGCAGACCGCGCGCTTAACCCCATGAAAAGGACGCTGATAAGAATTCCCAGAGTTATTTCCAGACGCAATTTCGCCATAATTGGACACCTTAGGTCTAGAATTATAACCAGCAAACGCGCAGATGTCACTGCCTCCGGGATCCTAGAGTGACGATGCCGGTAAGACGCTGCTAATAAAGAAGTGGATCGATGGGCGATTCCCTCGATCCACTTACGCTCGCAGATTTGCCAGATCTACTTGTGCTCCAGAACCTCGGCAGTCAATCGCTCGAGGAAGGCTTCTATCGACAATGCCCCCAGATCCTCTCCTGAACGCAGCCGCACCGCAACCTGCTCGGCTTCCGCTTCACGATCCCCGACGACGAGCATATAAGGTATCTTTTGTAGTTGGGCGTCGCGGATTTTGGCATTCATACGCTCGCTGCGTTGATCAACATCGACTCGCACACCGCCTTCCCGTAATTGAGCAGCTACCTTTTCGGCGTACTCAACATGCCGGTCCGCGATCGGGATCAAAGTCGCCTGGATCGGCGCCAGCCATGTGGGGAATGCCCCTGCGAAATGCTCAATTAACACCCCCATGAATCGTTCCATGGATCCAAATAAGGCGCGATGGATCATATAGGGTCGATGTTCCTGGCCATCCTCGCCAATGTAAGCCATATCAAAACGGTCAGGGAGAATGAAGTCGAACTGGATCGTAGTCAGCTGCCATTCCCGTCCGAGGGCGTCGTTCAACTTTAAATCGATCTTCGGGCCGTAGAAAACGGCTTCACCCTCGTCGATCTCATAGGGGACCCCGACGCGTTCGAGTGAATTGCGGAGCGCCTCCGTTGGTGCTTCCCAATCTTCTGGTCTCCCCGCTGCCTTTTCAGGGTTTCGCGTCGAGAGATACGCCTGAAAATTCTCGAAGCCGAAAGCGCGCAGGATATTCAGACTGAAATCGAGAACTCGGTCGATCTCCTCCGGCATCTGGTCCGGTCGGCAGAACAGGTGAGCGTCATCCTGCGTGAACCCTCTAACGCGCATAAGCCCATGAAGGACACCGCTCCGTTCGTAGCGATACACTGTCCCCCACTCGGCGTAGCGCAGCGGGAGGTCACGATACGAGCGCGTACGACTCTTGTAGATCTGGACGTGGAAGGGGCAGTTCATCGGTTTCAGGTAATACTGCTGCCCTTCAATATCCAGCGGCGCGTACATCCCATCTTGATACCAGTCGAGATGACCGCTCGTCTCCCATAGCTGCGCTTTTCCGATGTGGGGTGTGTAAACGAATTCATACCCTCCCCGTTCGTGTTCTTCGCGGGCGTAGTCCTCGGCGAGTTTGCGCACCATGCCGCCCTTCGGATGCCACAGTATCAGTCCTGGACCCACCGCATCGCTCACGCTGTAGAGATCGAGTTCCTTACCCAAGCGGCGGTGATCGCGCTTCTTCGCCTCTTCCAGCCGCCAGAGGTACTGGTCAAGTTCATCAGCCGACTCCCACGCCGTGCCATAAATACGCTGCAGCATGGGACGTTTCTCATCTCCGCGCCAGTAGGCGCCGGCGACATTGAGCAGCTTGACGGCTTTTGGATTGATTTTTTTCGTGCTCTCTACATGCGGTCCGCGGCAGAGATCCGTGAAGATATCATGCGTATAGATGGATATCTCCGGCTTTTCTTCGATCGGTTCGCCGTATTCATCCATCCCTCCGGCCTCCAGGCCTTCGATGAGTTCTATCTTATACGGTTGATCAGCGAACCGTTCTTGAGCCTCTTCTGCGGACAGAACCTCACGCTGGAATTCGAAATCGCCGGCGATGATTTCCTTCATCCTCGCTTCGACGCCCTCGAGATCCTCCGGGGTTAGCGGGCGCGGCAGATCGAAGTCATAGTAAAAACCGTCCTCAATCGGCGGGCCAATGGCGATCTTCGCCTCTCCCGGGAACATCTCCATCACGGCCTGAGCCATGATGTGCGCCGTGGAGTGACGGATGCGGTACAGCTCCGATTCCTCATAACGTGCTTTTTTGCCCTTTGCCATTTCTAACCTCCTTAAACCTTCCGCATATTAAATAAAAATTCCCGCCCTCTGGGGCGGGAGCACTTGCTCACACGGTTCCACCCAGATTGACCCTTGGTGGGTCATCTCTGACAGCCGCTAACGGTGCTGCTCCGTTCACCATACTCGGTCGATGACTGACCTTTCCGGTTTCCGCTCGCGGGTGGTATTCGCCGGCTCATTTCTGGTGGGGACTCTCAATCCAAGATCCCCATTCCCTGTCAGACCCGATTCCGACTACTCGTCCCGGTCCATGCGTTTAAGGTATTTTATTGGACTTCATTATAACGAGGCACGATCGATTGTCAACCATAATGTTTTTTCA
>DAOWMX010000274.1 GCA_030642885.1 Anaerolineales bacterium
CCCAACCCTGCGTACGCTCAAATCTCCTCCAATCGTACGAATCATGAACTCGTTTCCCAAATCAGTAATCCTACAGTCCCCACCAACCTCGCCGACCTCGAGACGCGCGTCTTTCGGCAAGAAAATGATGCAGCCTGAGTTCGCAGTGATTTCTACTCCATCTTCGATCTCATCTACTTGCAGCTTCCCCTTATCCGGCGCCTGCGCCTCCACGATATGCTCATCCCGCCCCGAAAGACGCAGATCCCCGCCGATCGACGTGATTTTCACCAGAGGGCTTTCGCCAATCTCAAGCGTCACTTTGTCCACAGTTCCAACCTCCTCCCGCTTACCAGGTCTACCTCGACTATTCAGTCAACTTCCAGAAGTTGCATTGCATCTTCAGAAGTCAATTTCCCGCTTGCCAGGTCGTCGAGGATCTTGTGCCGTTCTTCATCATTAATCAGGTTCGTCTCAGGTCCTACCGGGAATCCCAACGAACGAATGATCTCTGTCAACCGTGCCCTGAGTGTAGGATACGACAACTCCAATTCGGGTTCCATTCGACTTAGCTTTCCCTCGCAACGCACGAAGACTTCAAGAAAGTTAATCTGCTCAGCACTCAATCTCCCGAAGCGGCCAATATCGAAATGGCCATCGATCGTGGTATCGCAGTTGCGGCAGTGAAAACGTGTAATCGAGAGACGTTCATCACAGACCGGGCAGGTCGTAAGCATTTGATTCATTTATCACCACTTCCTTCATGGAAATCCTTCGTCGTTCACTGGACTTCAACAGATGAGTTATTCCCTATCGATGCGCTCGGACCATTCGATGAGAACGGGGATGTTTCACCGGGCACACCGATTCCTTTTAACGCCTCGCCAGTCCTGATCAAGAAGCTGCCGCCCGTCACGATCGCTTTTCTTAATGCAGGGGAGGCTATACGCGGTTGCTCGGGATGGAGATGCATCTGCGTCCCATCCTCTAATAAGCAACCCTGATGCACTTCAGCAAGTAGCTTCAAATAAAATGTGTTGTCCATTTTGGGACTCCATTTTTTTATCAGCGACTCTCAATTATCTCGCTTCAAAATAGCATATTTTTAACAATTGTCAAGTGCTATATTAATATTATTGATTATTTTATTCGTTTTATTGAATTTACTAGCAAAGGGGGAGAAAATCTTTCGTTCCACTGCGGCCAGAACTCGCTTGCATATTGCAAACATAGACTCGAGGCTCCAGGCGATATACAGCGTGTGAGGGCGGGCTATTTTGCGCCTTGTTATGAGGCATCATTTATAACATGCGAATTCTTGAAATGTTGGCGCGTATCCGCCAAAACAGGATACACTTCCAACGTGCACTTATGTCAAAAACTCTTGAACTCACACTAACCGGCAGCGCATACGGTGGCGAATCCTTCGGCCGCGATGTCGATGGGCGCATGGTCTTCGTACCCTTCACCATCCCCGGGGAAGTGGTGCACGTTCACCTGGTCGAAGAACACAAGCATTGGGCCAGAGGATTGCCCGAAAAATGGGTCGAAACATCAGATCAACGAATCGAGCCGCGCTGCCCCCACTTTAGAACTTGCGGTGGCTGCCATTACCAACACATTCCCTATGCGCTTCAACTGGAGATCAAGGCAGATGTCGTGCGCGATCAACTTGTACGGATCGGCGGGTTCGAGAATCCTCCTGTACGATCGCCCATCGCTTCGCCGGAGCTGTGGAATTACCGGAATAACATGCGTTTCCACCTCACCGAGGATGGCGACCTTGGCTTCGTCACCTTCGATAAGCAACGGGTGTTCCAGGTCAAGGAGTGCCACCTGCCCGAACAGGAATTAACCGATCTCTGGGCTCAGTTTGATCTCGACCCCACCAGTGCAATGGAAAATATCTCCCTGCGCAGCGGAGGGGCGGGCGAGCAGATGGTCATCATTCACGGGTCGGATGCTCCGGATCTCGAGCTCTCAATCGAATCCCCCACTTCCGTAGTGTGGACCAGCCCCCGCGGGGATTTTGTCCTCGCCGGCCAGGATCATCTTTATTTTGACCTCAACCGACATCAATTCCACGTCTCCGCCCTTTCGTTCTTCCAGGTGAACACGAAAATTATCCCGGAACTCGTTCAACAGGTGACAACATTGCTATCCATCCAGCCTGGGCAAACCGTCTTCGACCTTTATGCAGGTGTGGGTTTGTTCAGCGCTGCCATCGCAGAATCCGATGTTCATGTTGTAGCTGTCGAGGAGTCTCCGCACGCATGTCGTGATTTCAGCATCAACCTTGATCGTTTCACACACATCGATCTCTATGAAGGGGCTGTCGGCATTGCGCTGCCTCAGATCAAGCCCCAACCCGACGCTGTGCTCGTCGACCCGCCACGCGCCGGCTTGTCAAGAGCAGCTCTCGATGCCCTTCTCGAGCGCTCCCCCTCGCTCATCGTCTATGTCTCGTGTGATCCCGCCACACTAAGCCGTGATGGGAAGCGTTTGCGAGCAGGCGGATACTCACTGGAGAGCATTACCCCGATCGACTTGTTCCCCCAGACATTCCACATCGAAACCATATCCCTTTGGACCATCTAGGCTAGACTTGCCGCCCTCCTGTTTCTAGACCTACAGTTTTCGGCGCCCCCCTCTCTCTGGGGATTGCCTTCCGCGGAACTCGGGTTACAATCAACGATATGAGCCAACAGCAGGGTCCAATCCTCATCGTAGAAGACATCCCTCACATCCTCGAATTGCTCGAAGTTACGCTGAAATTTAAAGGCTATGATGTAATCACGGCTCGTAACGGCGATGAGGCTCTCAACGCTCTCCTAACGGAAAAACCAGCGTTAATTCTTACCGACATCCTCATGCCAAGACTCGATGGGTATGCACTCGCCCAAGAAGTGCGCAACAACCCAGAAACACGCGACATTCCTATCATTTTCCTGTCAGCAACTTTCATTACTCCTGAAGATAAAGAATTCGCCATGAGCTTGGGCGCAGTTCGATTTTTAGAAAAACCCATTGAGGCTTCCGAGCTGCTTCTATCCGTAGCGGAAGTTCTTACGGGCGAACCCTTTGTGCAACCTAAACCTCTCCCTGATAAAGCCTTCCAAAAGGGCTATTCCGATCGCCTACAAGAGAAGCTGCTCCATAAAGAAAATCAGATCCGTCGTGCCCGGCGCCTGGTGGAGACAGTGCCCACTGAACAACGCCCCGCTTTTGAGGCGCTTCTAGCACAAACAAAATTCCAGCGCGATCAGATTGAGGACGAACTGCGCACATTGGAAGCGCTTATGGATCAGCACGAGAAGTAATTCCCTGACTTAGACCCCAATATCTGTCCATTGAAGGATCCGAAGGTGTATCAATCGCTTCTCCA
>DAOWMX010000269.1 GCA_030642885.1 Anaerolineales bacterium
ACTTCGGTTCCGCTGGAAAAGATCGAAGCCCTTATTGAACTGTCTTTCGGTTTTGAAATCACCAAACCCGAAGCTGAAATCGAACCCTTTGCCCCGCCAAAATGCAAACATTGTGGCGGAAGACTTAAATATGTCGCCTCGATTCTACCTTTTATACTGATTCAATCCGGATCAGGATAAAACCGGATTCGAACGCGAAAATAATTGATAACCTAAATAGGCCGTATCTATCTACCGGAACGGTACAGGATTGCTATGCCTTAATCAAACTGAATCAGCCTATCACGGCTATACAAAATAGATTGTTGGATAAAATCAAAGCTGATTTTAAACGTTCCCTCCTCTAATCATCCTGCGGCACCCCGGCTTTTCCATATTTGGAGAGCAACTTCCTTACCAAATATCGAATCATTACCCTATACAGAGCATCTCGAAAACCGGGCTTCTTGAACAACTGATAGAGTCCGACCTTATCAGGATCGGTCTCTATCCTTTAAGGTTGGGCGATAAGCACACTTTAGAACCAATCAAGACTGTCGGATTCAGCCGTTCACACATCTATGCATCCGCCGAAAAAGATTGCCAGCATGAAGGTGCGATAGCTTCGCTAGCTGCCGGCCGCCCGCGCCACCTTTTTGGCGTCATCCCGACGCATCGATGCCCCTAGGTCCAGCCAATGGATGACGTTGTAGTAGCGATAGTTGTCGCTGCCGACGTATTCGCGAAGAATCGATTTGATCCGCTTCGCCGTGAGTGCCCGGTCAGCCAGGACAGCGGCTGCTTTACGAACCTCATTTGACTCGTGGTTTAAGAGAGCTATCAAGGCATCCCGAGATATTTTTGCGAACCGTGATTCCGCGCATAGTTCAATTGTCTTCTTCAAAATAACCGCTGGCATCTCAAGAGAAAGAAGATCTGAGATCGAGTATTTCTTGCCGATTGAAGTTATGGCTCTCGCGACTTCGACCTGAAACTCCTCATCACCCGACATCGTTAGCAGTGTCGCACCGAGCCTTGGCCCCTCGGCGTTAGCAAGCATGGGTATATCAGTCCACTCCCCGTGCCGTCCCAAATATTCAGCGTCAAGCTTCGACGCTCCTGCGTAGCCGTCTCGGAGGTTGGCCCTTATCCTCTGCAAATCCTCAGGCTTTTGCGCCGCACACAGCACATTCAACCCTTGCCTCGTGAGCTTTTTGCGCAGAAATCCTTCCAAGTCTCTCGTCTGCTTGACGAGATCCTGAGTGGCGGAGCTATCACCGAATGCAACCTCCATCCGTCGAATCCGCTCCTCGAAGTACGCACTGAACCTGTCGTCAACGTCCCGGCGCAGCTCATCGGCATGATTTCTGAAGTACCTCTCCATGAGTGCGAAGTACGCAGCATCGTCGTGCATGAGGCTCGCTCCAACTCTCTTCTCCAGCTCCGCCTCAGAGAGACTCTTCAACATACCCATCTTATACTGCTGAAACAGTTCCTCTCCAGCCTTGTCTGAACCTGCCGCACGGCCCAAACCTAGTCCCCAAAACCCAGTTTGCTTCTGTGGCTGGACGAGGATCTTCTTAATTTCCTCTTCAACAAGCGGCTTCCCAAGTTTCAAAAGCGCCGCGACAGTCTCACTGCGCACCAGAGCATCACTATCCCCAGATAGGCGCTCAGCCATACCGATATCCAGTGCGCCCCGGCCATGCAGCGCCTTTATTGCGCGCAGTCGAACCTGTGAATTGCGATGTTCAAGACCAAGAAGCAAAGCGGAAGTTTCCAGACCATCGAACCCCTCTAGCACGGACCGTAGCAGATCGGCATTGAGCGACTCGAACTGTGACTCAAGGACCAGCCCTTGGGCCGCCTTCGCCTGACCAGTTCGAAGCAGAATTCCGACCATGCACTCAAGTGCGCTACGAGATGTCCCGGAATCGCTCCGATCGTATTCCTTCCTGGCGATCTCCAGATCCCCCGCAGTGCCGCATTTTGTGAGATATCCGAGAGCCGCTGTCCGTACTCTGGTCGATGAGTCATCTGAGAACCAGATGCCTGTGAGAAAGTCTCGATTGAACAAGTCGTCATCTGTGGGGATATCGCGGGTCAGTGCGGTCATCACAGAGATCGCGCCAAACTTCTCGTTCTCGTTGGCTCCGGCGACTGAGGAGACGACAGCAGGATCGAGCCGAGAATCCACTAAAGCCGAATACCAGCACCACAGGGGCACATTCTCGTCGGCGAGATGCTGAAAACCCAAACGAGCGAGAGAACGTATCTCTCTATCACCCAACTCCACCCCTTCGATGCTTGCCGCGAAGATTATATTGATGTCATGGACACCCAGATTCATCTCCTCGTTGCCCGGCTTTGATATTGAGTTCGCCAGCAATCTAAACCGTGCAACATCACTCGCACTGAGCGCATCCAAAGAATCCGGCTGCCTGATCCTTTCGACGAGGCCCTCAAGAAACTCGAAGCCTTCGGTTGACAGCGGAGACGATTCGCGCCCCCTGTCGTCCTCTCCTGCACCCCCGGAACCCGATCGAGCACGTTTCGCCTGCAGCTCATCGGGCTCGGATGATTCATCCTCAGTCCTGACGCGATTCACATAAGCGGTGATGTTTTTCCTAGCTAGCGTCTCCATATCCCGCACCGTCGAGAAGTTCTGGAACAGAATCTTCTTGCCGGCGATAATCCTGTCCCGAAACCCCAGAACTTTTTTCAGGTCATCACCCGGGTCCACCATGAACTCGTCTGGGATCTGCTTGAAGAAGAGCGAAATCTCGGGACTTCCGGTCTCCTCGCGCCTTGCCATCGAGCGTTCGAATTCCTCTTCGAACCCAGAGGAGTAGTCTCCGCCGTGGTCTGACGGGGTACCCCACCTTTTCCAAATCATTCCAAGAAATAAATCGCACCGATCGAGATCTTGATTTATGAGATGCTGCGGTCGGCCAAATCCCGCGACAGTTTCTTCCCAACCAACCAGCTCGACTTGATAACCCAGCTCGTTCGCCCAAGACGCGTTGAATTCGTCAACCACGTCTCGAATGGCTTTTCTCTCTTCCTGAAGATCGCCAGGCGAGGCCAGAAATGCGCGGATGATCTTTCGGGTACTAAGCATGACTGATTACCGAGACTTGAGATTTGCAGGAAAGCCTCCTGAACGATTGGCATGTATGTACAGCCCCATCGTTCGGCACGAAGGGACCGTCAACGATCGCGAGGAGCGCTTCGCGAATCCGGTCGCGTTCTTCTTGGGAATGATCTGCTAACGCCATATCTGGGTGCCTCGAATTGCCGCCCAATGATTTAATCAGCGGCGCGGCTTTTTGCGTCCGCTGAATTTATTGGTGTACGCCCGGCATGGGCGTGAATTTATGGGGTGAAAGTCCCCTGTATGGGAATCCGGTTAATATGTTGAACATATTAACAAAAGTACTAGCCGAAGGCAAGGGCGGAACCGTGAGGGACCGTCCGAAGGAAGCCTCAGG
>DAOWMX010000286.1 GCA_030642885.1 Anaerolineales bacterium
AATAGCAGGGCATAGCCGGAAATCGAACCGTCGATGAACCCAATCCCTTTCTGTCGCACTATTGCATCATCAGACATCGCTGCAGCGGAAAAAATATCGATAGAGACTGTCATGATTTCTCCAAGCAACTCATTTGTTCAGGGGCCAGCGTTCTATAAAACGGGAAGCGTCTCTTGCAGAAACGCATGGACCTTCTCCCAAAATTGGGGATGGGCATTACAGTTGCTATGTCCTTTACCGGGGACAATCCACAAGTGTGTCCTTTCTGCATCCCCGGCTGCTGCAAGCTCCTGCCCCTGGGCAAGCGGGACGGTCGCATCTTCTGCGCCATGGATCAGGAGGATATCTGCGTGGGCATGGGTAATGTTGTTAACCGGAGCAATTCTCTCGAAATCCATCCCGAAGCGGAAGCGCATATATTGGAAAAGAAGCCAGGGAATAAGATCCGGGATCTTCCTCTTCTGAAATTCCAGCTTCATTACTTCAGTCGGATGAGAAATCGCTCCCACTGCAATGACGCTTTTCACTCGGTCGTCCCAACCAGCCACGTTGATGGCCGCTCCCCCACCAATGGAAAGACCCACGATGCCAATCCCCTTATTCGAAGCCCAATCCGAACGGATGACAAAATCCAGCGCGGATAAGATGTCTTCAGAAAAGGTCCCTACCGTTGGGTGTTTTATCAGCGCGCTGCTGCCATGGTTACGGGCATCAAACGCCAGCAGGTTGTAGCCCATCGGGTGTAATGCTTGGATATAGGGCATCATACTGGCCAGGTTTCGACTCCAGCCGTGGACCAATATCAAGGTCGGCGTATCTGGAGATGTTGGAATCCACCACCCATAGAGTTGAGCATCCCTTGCTGCATGAATATGGATCTCAGTGAATGCCAGCCCGTATTTATCCGGTGTTACCTGGTGAGGCTCTATCTTGTAGCGATACATGCGTTCGATGAGCCGATCAAGCAGGAAGATGGCTGAAATGGAGATAATCAAGATCCAAAGGAATACCATGGCCTGTTCCATTTACTCCAAAATCGTCGTCTCATCGGGCTGATTGGGGACGAGGCACAGGAATTCAAACGGCTCATCGCCGATGTTTTTATACCAATGGGGCACTTGTGAGGGGATGAAAACCACGGAGCCTGTCTGAACTTCGAAGGTCTCCTCACCAATACCGATGCGCGCCCGGCCTCTTAGGACGTACTGTTCGTGCTCGACCAGGTTAGTGTGGTTCGGCATGCCGCCGCCAGGCTCCATGGTAAAGCAGCGCATGGCGAAGTTTGGGCTTTCGTCTGGTGAAATTAATACCTTCTTCGTCGTACCGACGCCCGCTTCGACAATCGTCTTCTCAACGTCCTCTATATGTTTTACGGACATGTGTGACCTCCAAATAAGTGGTTTAAACCAACATGAGCCGCAGCGCCCCATAGAACGGTGCAAGAGTCGATCTCTCTCCCCCCACGCCTATGCCGACTCGCAGCCCCTCCGAAGCGCTTGAATCCCGAGTTACGAAATCGGGAGCAATCGCCGCCAAGATGGCTACGCCATCGGCCGTCAGGGACGCCCCGGCATCGGGCCGCTGCTCATAATCTATGTGATACTGTTCCATGATACCCTGCGAGACCCGACTCAACCCGCCTGCCTGCCATATGTGCACAGGCGATGCGCATACAATTGAATGTAGGTCTACACCTAGCTGCTGTAATCCCCAGCCGATCCCGGTTAAGCAAACCAGCAGGCGCTCGGTGTAGTGCAACCTTTCGGTACTCTCCGGATGTTCATGGGGAACCCCTAACCGGTGCAGTTCAAGGTGATCGCTGCCCTGCAGCCAACCATCATTGCCTTCTTCCTCAGGGCGATCTCCGGCGTCCAGAGATCGAATGAACGGCTTGATATCTACGATGGGCGTATGATTAAAGAGGTCAAGAGGGCCAGTGTAGATGCGATCGCCCTCGATGCGCTGTAAGCGCGTACGGCTGAGGCCAATCGGGCTGGGTCGATTCGGTGAGCGGGTGGCAAAAACTCCATACTCTTGCCCCTCCGTCCATGGCGGACGGACGCGTATTTTCGCTGTCCGGCTGCGATCCAGGTAAGCGAACACGAGGATATGGCTGAACGTCTCTAAACCCGCCAGCCCAGCTATAAATTGTGGTGATATCTGGATGAAGAAAACCCCATCGCTGACATTCCCAAGGGCAGGTTGATAGGGTGCTTTATGCTCATAGGGTGTGTGCGCCTCACCGATGACCGACAATTGAACCGTCTCCACCTGTGGGGATGAGGCTGCGCGAACGCTATGAGCTTCACCAGCGAATAAAATCGATAGCGCCCGTTTTACAACATCAGCATACTCACCTTCAACATCAGCGAGGGACAGAACCTTGTTCAATTTATCCGCAGCATCCCCCAGCGACAGGGGTTTCCTCTGCTCAAAGAAAGTAATGTGCAGTCGGTGCGCCAGGCTTCCATCAGGCAGAAGCTCGACATGCGAATGGGCATCCAATAAACCCAGTTCACCCGCGGCAGCCTTCATCGCCCGCATCATCCCCTGCTCGGGCACTCCTATCCCGATCAGCGCGGCCGCAAACTTTTCACATGAAATCCCTCCACTGGGATCAATCCACAGAGCCGATTCCATCACACCATTCTCACGAGGTCTTGCTGCCAGATATTCGGGATAATCAAATTGCATAGGAGAGCCATCTCATCCCCGGTGTACTCAATATTCCCGCCGGGACAACCGTCATAGGTTGTATAGCCAACCAATTCCACGTTTTGATCCGCATAAATGCTGAAGATGCCCTCCCGATTCTTCATCGCCCGGAAGCTCTTCCCACCAGCACATCGGCGGCAACGATCACAAATAATGACGCCGATCTTCGTCTTGGATGTCATTTTTTCCTATCGTAATCATGATTCCAGCGCACGGCCTTCTGGAACTTGCGCTGCCCATTGCCGTGCAACGATTGCTCCGGCAGCGATAAAGACCGCGGCAATGACGAAAAGTGTTGTGTAGGAAAAACTCTGTAAAAATAAACCAGCTCCTAAAGAGAGAAACGCAAGCGGTAAGATCAAGATCACGTTGAGTCCGGCGTAGGTGGCCCGTTTGGCTGCCGGGGCCAACTCGAGCAGCGCACTTTGAAATCCCACTTTGCGACCATTGAATGTCGCGCCCGCTAGGAAGAAGATCAGCGTCAGGTAAGGCCAACC
>DAOWMX010000215.1 GCA_030642885.1 Anaerolineales bacterium
AGACACGGCGCTGAGGTCCCTGGCTTTCCTCACCCCATTCGGATGTCACCCATCCCGCTTCTTCCATGTCGCGTAGAGTGCGATAGATCAAGCTAGGATCGACCTGCTCGGGGTCAATACCGAACTCGGCCAATTCGTCGAGAAGTGAATAGCCATGGGCATCAGCTCGGGTTAAAAGAAATAGAAGAGACGGTCGTAAGAAACCCATCAGTCCCTGGCGTCGCCGCTCTCTACCACCACCTCTTGCTCGTCTCCCGGGCATAGGCTCCTCCCTCATTTTTTGTGCTATTTATCTATAGTTTAATTATCTAATGATAATTAGTCAATAGCTTCAATAAAACCTGATTGCGTAAGCATGCAAGCGATGGATTATTCAAATTGCTTTTTCATCCCTAATAGAGACATGATCCTGCTTTAAGGGTCTCTTGTTAGCCTTGCTTCGCTATTGGAATTTTCCCAAGCTAATTATGATGTGCCGAATTTGATTCTCAATGAGGTAACGTGAACAAATAACATAAATGTTAATGCAGTCAAGTCAGCGACCAGTAAATCTGGCCCTTTCAAGGGTGTTAGTCTTGCTCTAGCCCATACTTAAGAAGGATCAATCCCACCGGCGGGGGCGGTACTGTAACGCTTCAGCGAGGTGGTTGGGGATGATCTCATCATCACCGGCAAGGTCCGCGATCGTCCGGGCGAGCTTTTGCACTCGATGATACCCGCGCGCGGTAAGCTGCAATTGACTCATCGCCTGCCGGACCAGCGCCAAGCCAGTCTCTTCAAGATGGCAGTATTTACGTACTTCCGCCGGCCCCATGTCTGCATTGCATACCAGGTCCGTATCACCAAAGCGCTCCCGCTGCTTCCCTCGTGCGTCTTCAACCCGGGCTCGAACGGATTCAGAGGGTTCACCAACGCGATCACTTGAGAGCTTCTCGAAATCCACTCTTGGCACCTCAACGTGGATGTCGATTCGGTCCAGCAGCGGGCCGGAAATGCGCTTCTGATAACGGGTTACGGCGTTGGGTGTGCAGCGGCAGTCTCTTTCAAGATCACCGAAGAAACCACAGGGGCAGGGATTCATCGCCGCGATCAGCATGAAATTAGCAGGGAAAGTTGAGGAGCCGCGCGCCCGGCTGATCGTGACGACGTGATCCTCCATGGGCTGCCGCATTACCTCGAGCACCTGTCGTCCAAACTCGGGCAGCTCATCTAAAAAGAGCACGCCGCGGTGTGCGAGCGAGATCTCACCTGGTCGTGGCCAATTGCCGCCGCCGACGAGTCCGGCGTGAGAAATGGTGTGGTGTGGCGCACGAAAGGGTCGGATTTGGATTAATGCTATATCTGCAGGGAGCTGGTCAGCCACAGAATAGATACGGGTGACATCCAATGCTTCGTCGAAAGACATGGCTGGCAGAATCGATGGCAAGGCACGGGCGAGCAGGGTTTTGCCAGCACCTGGTGGTCCTGCCATCAGCAAATTATGACCACCTGCAGCCGCGACCTCCAGAGCACGTTTGACATGCTCCTGCCCCCGTACTTCCTGAAAGTCGAGAGCGGCCACCCCCGGGCTTGTTTTGTGCATCTCCGCTTCTTCCGGCGGGATCGAAACAACCCCTGAGAGGTGATTTACGAGTTCCGTCAGCGAGCTAACGGGGATCACCTCCAAATCACGAACCAAAGCAGCCTCCGCCGAATCTTTTGCAGGCACAAACATCCGCTTCATGCCTTCCTGTTGAGCAAGCGCGGCCATGGGAAGCACCCCCCGCACATGGCGAACAGAGCCATCCAGAGAGAGCTCTCCAACCGCCATCGCCCCCTCCAGCCACTCCGTTCGTATCTGCTCGGAAGCTGCGAGCACGCCCAATGCGATCGGCAGGTCATACGCCGGACCTTCCTTTCGGAGGTCGGCAGGAGCTAGATTTACGGTTACGCGATGACGTGGAAATACAAGTCCCGCGTTCTTGATTGCAGCTTGAACGCGTTCACGGCTCTCCTGAACAGCGGTATCAGGCAAACCAACGATGGTGAAGGAGGGCATCCCGCGCGTGGTGTCCACTTCAACTTCCACGATCTCCCCCTCCAGCCCAACGACGGCTGCAGCGTGGACCTTTGCGAGCATAGCTCCAGTCTACGTGTTCAAAGGAAAAAGGTCAAATTTCAAAGAAGAGAAGCGGTAAAAGACTCCTACATCGAAGCCTCGTGGAAATAAACCTCTCAACCCAGGAATGTTGGATCCGAGTTCGGCTCACTGCGTTTGTGCGAAAAAAGCCTCGGCTTGCGCTATGTATTCGCGGACGTAAGCGCGGTCCCACGCCAGGGAGAGGAAAATCCGCAGCGCCTCGGAGCTTCTCATATGCTCGCCTTGATCCAGGTAACACACCCCCAGGATGAAGTACGCAAGATCATATTTTAGTGAGAGTTCGATGGCTGTCTGCGCGCTTTCCAGAGCACCTGCGATATCACCCATGCTGCGTTGAGCGAATGCTTTATACGTGAAAATTGCAGGGTCGTATGGATTTAGCTCTTCAGCTTTTTCCGCTGCCGCCAACGCCTCCTGCAAAGCGCCCTGATGAAAGTAAACAAAGCTCAGATCACGATAGGCTCGCCATTCCTCAGGGTCTAGATCTTTGGCGATATTAATTTCAGTCAGCGCCTGATCGAGGTCTTGCTGCTGAACGAAGATGTAACCCCTTGCCAGATGGGCTCCAACCGGATCTATGTCACGCGCAAACACGGGATCGAGTAGATCCAGCGCTCGATCGTACTTCTGCATGCCAGCGTAGGCGGTGCTTAGTCTGAGCGCAGCCTGGTCGCTATGCGGATAGTACTCAACCGCCTTTTTGAGCAATTCCTCAGCCCGTGCAAACTCGATGCGATCCCAATGGGCGCTTGCGAGCAGCAGGAGGCTGTAGAGGTCCTCCGACCCCAAGTCTTCGGCCCAAACCAGTTCTCGCTCTTCCAGAGTCGCATCATCCAGCTGATGATAGGCCATGGCCAGCAGCGCATGCGGCGCCCCCCAATCAGGCGCGAGCGCTATCAGATCGTTCGCCTTCTCAACTGCCTTGTCGAACTCGGCCATATTGAAATAGGTCAAAGCCAAATCCATATGCGCTGCTTGCAGCTCCCAATCCTGGAGAATGGCCTGCTGATAATAGAACACCGCCGACTCCAGGTCCCCTTCATCGGACGCCAGGTTTCCTAAACCGTAGTCCGCTTGCGCCAACAAATAGGGTTCAGGGTCTAGCGAAATAGCCGCCTCGAATTCCCTGCGAGCAGCTTCGCTCTCGTTCTGGCTGAGATAGACGTAGCCCAACCCCAGAACCGGATCAGCCCATGAGGTGTCAATTCGGCGCGCCTCCTCAAATTCAGAGACCGCCCCTTCCAGATCCCCCATCGAATACAAGACCCAACCCAGGCTCGCATGCGGCTCAGGAAGATGGGGGGCTGTTCGGATCGCGTTCTGGAATTCCACCATCGCGCCTTCTAATTCCCCCTCGGCGAAGAGCAAATCACCACGCTCAATATAACCAGCCACCTCAGGATTACCTCGCAAGGCAGCCCCTCGTCCCCCAAAAAGAGCTGCCAGCAACAACAAACCAACCACAATCCCAGCGATCGAGCCCCAGACATTGAGTGTGGACTTCTCCTCTTCAATCGCCGTTTCCCCCTGCAGCAGGTCGAGACGCACCAGCCAATGGACAGTTTCGCGCACGGAGGACAAGCTTATCCAGAGAAAATAGACACCACCTACGATGAGGATGAGCAGGTAAATCCAATCCGTCAGCAAACCCGATTGGATCGAATCTAGCAGGTACCACAGCCCTCCTTGCGTAAACACCGCTCCGGTTGTGAGAATGAAATCGATAAATGAATCAAACTGCAAACCGCCGAAGACTGCACCGAGATAATCGCCGAATAGCTGACCCTGAGGTATGCCATAGAAGGTGATAAGTGCGGCGACAGCGGCGAAGACCAAGGAGAGCATCATCTCTTGGAGTCGAGTTTTTTCAATCACCCATTGCAGGGCTTCAGAAAGAACAAGACCGCCCAGGAAGATCAAGGCAACCAGCGGAAACCAACTCAGGATTGCCAGGATAAAGCTGGCCTCGACGCCGAGAATCAAACCCAATAGAGATGTAATAAAGTGATCAAGAAGACCGATTGAAAGTCCGATGATGATGCTGACCCCCAGACCAAAGACAAACGGCCAGGGCGAGATGGGCGGAGGTTCAGTGATAGAGAGTGGATAACGGCTGTACAGCTCCTGGAGCTGCATGCGTATCGCTGCATCCTCCTTGAGTTTGAGCGCTTCTTCGAGGATCCGGA
>DAOWMX010000063.1 GCA_030642885.1 Anaerolineales bacterium
AGCGTCAGACTGCGAGGCGCTGGTCGTGGCCCCTCTGTTGCCGATGCTGTCGGCACCGGGGAACTTGGGATCGTCGTCGTCGGACCGGGAGTCGTCGTGGGGTTAGTAGTTAAGCACCCAGAAAGTGCGACTGATAGAATCAGGTAGAGCGGCAGGCGTTGGTTGATTTTTAGCATAGTCCCGCGATTATACTGTCTCCCAGGACGTAATGGGAATATTCAAAGCGTAACGTTTGGAAAGCCGATTTCTTGAAAACCTCGATAATGTGAAGGCTTGCCGTAAGTTGTGAGTGAGCCAGATATGCTAGAATCGACTCAGTATGGCTGCATCTGATCGTCTCAAACCCACCTTACAGGGAATCCCCAGCAAACCCGGTTGCTACCTAATGAAGGACAAGGAGAGCCGGGTTATTTATGTTGGAAAAGCAGTCAATCTGCGCAGCCGGGTTCAATCCTATTTTCACAAAGCCGCCAACCACAGCCGCAAAACAGCCGAGATGGTCTTGAAGATCGAGGATATTGAATGGATCGTTGTCAGCTCAGAGCTCGAGGCGCTAATTCTGGAGATGAACCTTATTAAGCGGTATCAACCGAAGTACAACATCCGCCTTAAGGATGATAAAAAATATCCATACATCAAAATCTTCTGGAAAGACCCTTTCCCGAAAGTCATCGTTACGCGTCGGGTATTAAACGATGGAGCGCGTTATTATGGTCCATATACAAGCGTCTGGGCTGTCCATCAGACTCTTGATGTGTTACGCAAGATCTTCCCTTATCTCACCTGCGATCGCGTGATCACAGGCGAAGACCAGCGAGCATGCCTTTATTACGATATTAAGCTCTGCTTAGCGCCTTGTATTGGGAAGATTGACACTGTGGGTTATCGAGCGATGATCGATGACCTCGGGCGATTCCTTCAAGGGCGCACGGACCCGATTGTGAGCCGGCTTGAGCTGGAGATGGAGAGAGCATCGGAAGCGCTGGAATATGAGAAAGCTGGAACTATACGCGACCAGTTGATCGCCATCGAGAAGGTCGTCGAGGGACAGAAAGTTGTCACGCAGGATAAGCTTGATACGGATGTCATCGCCTTCGCTCGAGACGAGCGTGATGCATGCATTCAGATTTTTTTTGTTCGCGGGGGTAAACTCATCGGGACAGAGTATTTCGTGCTTGATGGTACGCGTGAGGCTCATGACCAGGAATTAGTGGAGGCTTTTGTAAAACAATTCTATACTGAGGCGACTCATATCCCGCCGCGAATTCTCCTGCCGATGGAAATTGAGGAAGCACGCATCATCGAAACCTGGCTCAACGATCGACGCGGAGGGGCAAAGGTCTACCTGAAGGTGCCGCGCCGTGGCGCGAAGAGAGATCTGGTGGCGTTGGTGGCGGAAAACGCGTCCGAGACCCTGGCCTCTCTAAAAGCAAAATGGGAGGCGGACCGCAGCAAACACGTACAGGCGTTGAGCGAGCTCCAGGATGCATTGGCTCTCCAAGCCCCACCAAATCGCATTGAGTGCTACGATATCTCCAACCTACAAGGGACAGCAGCAGCGGGATCGATGGTTGTATTCGAGCAGGGAGCCCCCAGTAAGAAACTCTATCGGAAATTCACGATTAAGAATGTCCAGGGTCAGGATGATTTTGCCAGTATGGAGGAAATCCTAGGGCGGCGCTTCCGACGTTGGCAGATTGCGACCGAGGAAGCTGGGAAACCGGGCGGGTTACTGGACAAGAGTTTTGGTTTGCTGCCTGATCTTCTAATCGTCGATGGCGGCAAGGGGCAGCTCAGCAGGGCCTGCAAGATCCTAGAGGAACACAATCTGACAGAGCGTGTACCGGTTGTTGGATTGGCAAAAGGGCACGAGGAGCTCTACCTTCCCGATCGAGCCGACCCCGTCATCCTGCCGCGACGATCACAAGGTTTGTACCTTGTTCAGCGGATAAGAGATGAAGCCCATCGTTTCGCCCTACGGCAGCACCGGACTCAACGCAGGCGTGGAGGGCTGGCGTCCAAACTTGACAGTATCAATGGTGTCGGTCCGGCGCGGCGGAAGGCATTAATTAAGACCTTTGGTGACCTCGAAGGAATTCGGCAAGCGAGCCTTGAAGAGTTAGCCGGAATCTCCGGGATCACAGCAAAGACAGCGGAGCAGATTCAAGAAGCGCTCACAGGCTAATGGAGGAAAGAATGCGGGCAGTCTGGATAGTGGACGACGACGATGAGATGAGCCATGCCGTAAAGCTGATGTTGCAGCTTCTCGATTCTACAGTTGAGATTTTTCGCGATGCACGCAGTGCAGCCAAGCGGCTTCTTGCGGGTGACCGTCCGGATCTGATTGTGTTGGACATTAATATGCCGGAGGTCAGCGGAATCGATTTCTTAGAGTTCCTGCGTATGCGTGATGATTTTAAAGAGATTCCGGTGGTGATGCTCTCGTCTGAGACAACCGACATCCAGGTCGATGAAGCCATGCGGATCGGAGCGAACGCCTTTGTTTTTAAACCCGTGACGCTCGATGAGCTGGAAGAAGCGATGCTAATAGCGCTCCCTAAACCTTAGTCTATATTCCTCATAAGGTGAGAACCCTCGCAAGTTAGTAAAAACGGTTTTCCTCCGGATGCTATGGAAAGGTGACATAAACGCGGATATCTCCATTAAATGGAGTCGGGAAGCTCTGCTTCCGGTTTAAGGGGCAACCTACGCTTTGCGCGGTTGAGTGAAGGGATAGACCTTTGTAGAGGTGATGAATCTCCTTTCTTCCCCCCTAATGTCCTCCCAAAGCCCCCTCCGCTCTGCTTCGGGGATGCGCGCGAGGGGACTGTGGTGACTTAATATCCATAGAAAAGTGAGTTGATATTTCAGCGTCAGTGTTAGTGCTGACAAAGACATATTCTTTTTTTATTTACCCCCTAATGTCCCCCCAAAGCCCCCTCCGCTCTGCTTCGGGGATGCGCGCGAGGGGACTGTGGGGGACTTATCATCCCGAGCCCGCCTGCACTGAGCCCTTCGGCTCCAATTCTTTTCGCTCAGGATAAACTAAGCCGAAGTGTCGAGGGACCACTCCCCCACCCTGGTAAGAATATGCAGGGCGAACTGCACCCCCCGGATCACCTTGAACTCATTTCGAGTCGCTCTTCCCCCAATGAAACGCAAACCAAAGCAGATTGGACAGAGCCCGGCCTTGCTAGTTGGGCCCTAATGGCATCGCAAGGGTAGCCATTCGGAAGGGGGTGCGGGGGCGCTAAAAACCACCCTCGTTCGATCCTGGCGGATCGATTAAAAACCCGAGACGCGCGGCAGCCGCCTGCAGTTTTGGCCAATCTGAGGATTGCACAATTGCTGTTGTAGGGTTGAGGGTCTCTTCTAAATATCGGTTTGTCGATTTCTTGCTGCGCAGCATCTCGAGTACATCTGGGGATTGGACGCGTAAGATCCAGTACCGCTGGATATTCGCTTCTGTGCCTCTCTCAGCCCAGCGAGTTAACGCCAGATCAACCGGCCGCGGCAGCGGGGAATCGCAGGTCTTCTCCAGGACCGTGCGGATATGTTGATGGGACAAACCTTGCTCTCTGGCACGCTCCAGCGTGCTAGGTGTGAGGCGGTATTCATAGTTCTCATTTTCAACCGATACCCAATGAGAGAAACGCGCGATTTGATAGCGAACAGCTCCGTTAACCCCACGAGGAACGATAATGCGACCATCGGAGTGAATAACGATCGCCTTATCAGGTTCTTCAACGTGGACAGGCGCTTTCGGATCATACAGCAGCGCTGAGACTGATGTGAGGCGAAATAAGGATTTCGAAGCCGATTGGGAATCTTGTCCGAGATCGACGGCTCCAAGCCAGTGGAGAGGACCGGTGATAATGTAGCGGATAAGGGCGCCATCGACCATGTTCCAGTTCTCGATGCCATGGAGGAAAATCCCACTTTGATTTTGAAGATACCAGGAATCAAAATCACCACCGGGTCGTTGAAAGGCCGGGTGGGTTTGCCGAATCTGCTCCACGAAATCATTAAGATTCCACCAAAGCCCCGGCTTTAATGGCCGAAGGAGATCTAGAACTCCGTGCCGTGAGAGCCTGGCGTCATTAGGCCAGGCATCAGTGTTACATACGATGTGAGGGAGCACAGCCAGGTCATTCCAGATAACAGAGTCTTTCCAGGCCAGAAGCAGGTCGCGTATTGCTCGCGAGCGGGAGGCGTCTATGAAAGCGCGGGTTCGCTCGGGGTTTGGCGTCCATGGCGGTCCCTCGATTATTAAACTCTCCTGCAGGATTGTGAGCAGAAGATTAACCAAACGTGGAATTAGAAGAAATCGCTCAAGGGAAAGGTCTTGCTTCCGGGGGAGCTCGAATGAGGGGAAGGGAGAGCGGCGCATGGCAGCCAGAAGAGTTGTGGCATCGTCAACTGCAGCCGATGTTGCCAAATAGACATGACTTGGGTCTTCTGTCAGAGGCGAAAGAGAAGGGGTGCTGTAATCAGGAAGGGATTCTCTCAGCATCTGCCGTAGATCTGTTGGGATATAGGCGAATTCCTGCGGACCTTTGGGTGTGTCAGCAAAACCTCGTCCGAGCAGGCCGCGATACCAAAGCACCTCAACCGGAGAAGCAGGGCTGCGCCAGGGCTGTTCGCGATCGCGTTTTCCGGTTCCCATTTCCCGCAATTCTCCATGGTCCCGGATCAGGTCAGGGAATGCCATCCTGCCGCCAGCTTGGGCTATCCCTTCAAGGGTTTGTTTGGCTGCATCGGGTAAGCTCTCGAGTAGTTCGTCGAGCGTATTGCGGTCGAGTATGGAGAGCGTTATACCTTCGACGACGGATCTATGGGAGCCCTGGGGTAAGTCGAACCCCCACAGTTCACAGAGAATCCGCAGGTAGCCTCTATCCTGGTCTTCGAGTGTGTGGGCTAAGGATCTCATGTGGCGTGGAATCTACAACGCTTAGGTTTAATAGAGAAGGTTATCCACTCTAGATGACAATGCGCAACGCGTTCGGAAGGATCTTGATCTGAATTTCGGTGACAGTAGAATCGAACCCAGCGAAGATCTCGCCATCCAGATGGATTGTTATAGGCTCCTCAGACGTTAATTGCATTTCGCGGAAGTGACCCATTCGAACCGGTTTGAACCGACCGTGGGTGCCATTCATCACTTCCGGGATCAAGCGGAACATCATCGGGCGGGACACATTCTCAATCATCATGTAGTGAAAAAGGCCATCGTCGAAGATCGCTTCCGGGGTGACATGGAAGCCGCCGCCTTCCCTGGGGCCGTTGCCGGTTACGAACATGAGGATATTATCATCGATCTCTTCCTGGTCCGTAATGATCTTCATTCTGGGCGCGTGGTGGTGGAGAAAGACCGTTTTAATCACCGCCCAGAGATACATCGTGAATCCCTGCAACCGGGTGATTTGATAAGAATAAACTGTAACCGCGGCGTCAAAGCCGATTCCGAGCGTGTTGTTCCAGTACTCTGATCGACCAGAATCATCCGTGATCAAGCCTACGTCGATGGTCTTTGGCTCCCCGTGGAAGACTCGCTCGAGTGCGGCCTCAATTTCCTCAAGGACTCCGACGTTTAAGGAGAAATCATTCCCTGAGCCGATTGGCACTGAACCGAGTAAGGGTCTCTGATCTTCAGGGCATCGCATTAAACCGTTGATAACTTCGTGGACGGTGCCATCGCCGCCAATCGCGACGACGATATCGAAGCCATCTTGCGCGGCCTGCTCCGCGAGTTCGATTGCGTGAGTGTGGTATTCGGTTGTGGACCATTCTGCACCCTCGTGTTTGTCGAGTATGTGCTGCACAGATGTTTCGAGATCCGAGGACCGACCCCGGTTAGCAAGGGGGTTGAAGATCAGTTTCACACGACGACTCATAGGTGTTTTCTCCTGGTTGTTCTCTAATGCAAACGCGAATCGGTGTTTCTCGGGTTCAACGTGCTCTAAATTTAATGTGTGTCGCTAGCGGAAAGTTCAACAATCGAATGGTGCTCAGCCGGAATTAAAAAACCATCGCCTTATGATTAATAACACCAGGGGGCCGTTTTCGATACTGATGCGCATAGATCACCCATAATTGTGACGATATTCCTCCGGGATTGTAATCGTGGTTGCACCCCCAAGGTAGCTTCCAGATCCGCACCGCGTCACCCTTTTATTTCTAAAGTGCGATCAATAAATAATCGAGATTATAGCCCAAACTTGCTGTGATATTTCATGAGGCAGGTGAGCCCCGGATTTTTTAAGAGTATCGCTGATTGACTCTCGGGCGCGAGGTGTCTAAAGTGAAGGTGTAATGAGCCTCAGGCCATCTATGGGCTGCACGTCCCAGTAAGCCGTGGCAACCTCTGGCCAATCTGACTGATCCCCAGCTAGTTAAGGCGATCATGATGAATGCGCCGACCGACTGGAGGAACGCCCTTTCGCTGCGGCGAAGAAGTTGGGACCAACCGGCGAACGCGGCAATGCCGGCCGCCCGCTGAATGGCAGGGGGCTCACCCCTTTAATAATTCTTTCAAGGATGAAGCTAAGACATTGTGAATGAGATGCTCCCATGCGGGAGCTGTATTAATTCGCGGGGATTAAAACATCAAAACCTTTGGGATTTCATTCGCCGGGCTGGAGATGTGGAAATAATGAAATTCTATGATTTGGGTTCCTCTGTGGGGATACCTCCCTCCGCGGGCACACGAAGCTTGAACCAGGCTGGTATGAGAGCAAGGGAACCGAGGAGTGCAGTGGCGAGGAACGGTATCTTGGGGTTGGTGGCTTCCCAGATCTGACCACCAATCCAGGGTGCCGGAAGCGCAAACAGGCCAATAATTGCGGGAACCAAAGCATAGGCAATACCGCGAAGATGTGCGGGTGCTCCACGAGCGATGAGCGCATTAACGGCTGGGTCTAGAAGTGCGCCGCCGATCCCCATGATGATCCATGAGAGAGCAAAGACTTCGAAGCCTTCGGCGAGGATGAAAATTAGGAACGAGGAGAGGAAGATCGCCGTACCAAGCATGAAACTGTTCCGTTCGCTCGATTTGTCGGAGAGCCACCCGCCGATTGGGGCAGCGAGAACCCAGGCGATGCCATGCATACCATCAATTAAGCCAATTCCCTGCTTGTTAATTAGGCCAATATCGTTCAGGTAAACCGGTAGGAGGTTGAAAGAAAGATACGACGCGGAGATACGAATGCCCTCGGAAATTATGATCCAGGTTAACACCCCCCCTGCCAAGACAATCGGGAAGATATGCGTGAAGGATTCCTTGAGCGAATTAAAGCTGAGTTTTTCCGCTGGCGCTGTGGTCTTCGTTTCCTCTGACCGTATAAGGAGCATAAAAATCACAGCGGCGACGCCATAAAAGAAAACGGCGGTGAGAAACATTGTGCGGGCCCCATAGTTCATTGCCAGGAAACCGCCCAGGGGTGGGGTGAGGATCCAGGCCGCGGTGATAAATGATTTACTGAGCCCGAAAACACGCCCGCGCGTTTCAGCGGGGCAAGTGTCGGCGATATAGGCCCGGAAAGATGGTTGGATTAAAGCGGTTGCCACCGCCAAGATGATGGGACCGATGAGAGTAACTTCCCAGCGCTGTGCGAAAGCAAACGGGAGGTATCCGAGGATCCCCGCAAGACTCCCGAATAAGATCGCCCGTAAGCGGCCGATTGAATCAGATATCCAACCTCCGAAAATCCCGAACACTAGCGGCACAATCATCGTCAGGGTGAAAAAAAGCCCGACCTGACTGACGCTCGCTCCGATTTCACGCAAGAAGACCGGAATCTGCACCGCGGTCATCGCCCGCGTCGCCTCGGCGAAAGTGAGTCCGACGAGAAAAAGGATCATTTTGCGGGAGAGCAGCGGTTGTAATGATTTATTCATACGGAAGCTTCGTGTCCCCCTTTGAAACAGGCTGCGGAGGCTTTTCTATATGTGAGACTTGGATCAACCCACACATGTTTCAAATCGTACTTATTAGACCCACTAATTCTGCCACGAAATTTGTGGGATAGCAAATTGAGTAAATCAGTGATTTTGACTATTGATATCAATAGCGGTGATTTATGAGTTATGCAATGGTATCCAGATTGTGTCATCTCCAGACGATGGAAAGCTTAGGTCGTGATGTTGAGAAGACCTTTTAACTCTTCCATGACGATCTGAGGGTCTTGGAAGAGGATTCCATGGATCCCCAGTTCACGTGCTCCCTGGATGTTCTCATCGAAGTCGTCGATGAAGATGGTTTGTTCCGCTTCGACACCCAACCGATCGAGGGCTAATTGATAGATCCGCTGGTCGGGTTTTGCTAACCCAACCTCGGCTGAAACAATTATGTCGTCGAATATATCGGCAATATGCCAGCGATCTTCAAGGAAACGTCTAGTTGAAGGCCAGCCATTGGATAATAACCCCATTTTAGTTCCGGCTTTGCGGGCGCGGATAGATCGGATCAAATCCATGTCAATCTGATCGCCCGACCAGAACTCATCCCTCACGACTGTTAGTTTATCACTCGAAAGTTCGAGCTGCTCACCCACCCACATCCAGAGATCGTCATTGGTAGCTTCGCCTACGGTGGCTTTGCGACTCATCTCGCTCTCGAAGACGAGTTCGTATATTTTCCCGTTCGGCAGATTCAGCATCCGGTCCAGGCAATGACGCGGCTCCCAGTCTTCGGTGCGTAGAAGGACGCCTCCTAAATCCCAGAGGATGGCTTTGAAGGGGGCGGATTTGACCATGCTATCCTTGCTCCAATTTATTAATGATAAAGGGGCTGCTCTATTTTTTTAAAATCCCCAGGTAAGTTGCCACACATTATAGTAGAGATACAAAGAGGGAAAGAACTTATCGGGTGATGTTTGATTGTGCGATGGTGGATTCTCACTCTTTCTGGAGTTCCTCCCCAGGACGCAGTTCGATCTCGTAAGTGACATACTCCCGCTGTACATGCATGCCCGCCTTCTCATACAGCCTCGTCGCGCCGGCAAGATTGTTTGAGTAGACGCCTAAACCAACGCGCGGTTTCCCGCGGCGATAAAATTCGCCGAAAACTTGCCGCAGCAAAGCTAACCCCAGGCCTCGGCGTCGCCATGGACGCCGGACACCAAGGACGCTCACCCAACCCTTGTCTGGGTCGTCATCTGACTCCGCCCGACAAGTAACCATGCCGGCAATTTCATCCCCGTCCATAGCCAGGAACCATAAAGCAGAGTCGGGCTTCCGGATCTCAAACACGTAATGTTTCCATTGTTTGAATCCCTCTTCGAAAGGGGTTTCCACATACCCCCAATGGTCCTCGAAGGCCTCGTCTTCGGCTCTATAGGCGGCTTCGGTATCCGCTGGGTGCTGAATATTGCGGACTGTGATTCCCTCCGGCCATGCAGGCGCTGGGGGCGCTTCGTCAAGGTCTAGCAACATGTCCCATCCGTAGCGGATGGCGTTCATGCCCATACTCTGTAGTAGTTCCTTCGCCGGAGTGTACGTGTTTACGGTTCCGGCGCGCGCCGAGACGCGTGCGCCCTCGGGAGCGCGGGGTATTGCCTCGCGGGCGCGATTTATTGCCCACGCCATC
>DAOWMX010000270.1 GCA_030642885.1 Anaerolineales bacterium
TCGGGGGAACACGGGGACGGCCTGTCACATACGGAGTATAACGAGCGCCTCTTTGGACCTGACCTGGCAAACGCCTTCCGCCAGGTGAAAGAGCTATTCGACCCAGACGAAGTGTTGAATCCCGGGAAAGTCGTGCCTGCGGCCAGCGGATTTGGAGGTAAGGGGTCCCTGACATCGAATCTCCGCTACGGCGACAGGTACCAGACTAACTCTCCGGCAACTTACTTCTCTTACGCAAGAGAGGGAAACCTCGCATCTGCGGTAGAGAGCTGCACAGGCTTGGGAGTATGTCGAAAAGAGGATGGGCTGATGTGTCCATCCTATCAGGTAACCCGAGATGAAATGCATTCCACTCGCGGCAGAGCGAATGCCCTCCGGGCCGCGATCAGTGGGGCGCTGCCGCTAGAAACTCTCACAAGCAGCCAAATGTATGATGTCTTTGACCTCTGCCTGGCCTGCAAAGGCTGCAAGGCAGAATGTCCAACCGCTGTGGATATGGCTCGCCTGAAATCAGAGTTTCTTGCGCTTCATCGCGCCGAGCACGGAGTGCCTCTGCGCGATTTTCTATTTGCGAATATTGCCAGGTTCTCGCGCTATGGAAGCCCTTTTGCAGCTCTACTTAATACCATCTTTCGGCTGCAGGTGTTTCGGTGGATGCAAGAGAAATTGCTGGGGATTCCAAGGCAGCGGACACTGCCGCATTTTGCGAACGTGACCTTCAGCGAGTGGTTCTCCAAACATCCAGATCCGGGATTCGCTGAAACCGTCGTCCTTTTCTTGGATACGTATACTCAATACCAATCTCCCGAGGTTGGCATCGCCGCCGTGGACGTATTGGAAGCGGCTGGCTATCGGGTTGAACTCGTCTCCGGGCAGGGTTGTTGTGGGAGACCCATGATCTCAAAGGGGCTATTAAAAGATGCGCGAACGCTTGCTGAGACAAACATCCGCGCTCTATCGCCCTACGCTGTACAAGGGATTCCAGTTATCGGTTTGGAACCATCCTGTCTCATTACACTTCGAGATGAATACCTGGATTTCTTCCCGCATGACCCGCGCGCACGACAACTGGCGGAGAATTCATTTACGTTTGAAGAATTCCTAGTTCGATCGCACGGCTCAGAGGCACGTCCTATCGATCGAATTAAATTCCGGGAAACGGACACCTCAGTCTTATTCCACAACCATTGTTATTCGAAAGCGTTGATAGGCCCCGAACCGTCAATTGCAATGTTTAAAGCCGCTGGATTTGATGTCGAGGAGATAGATTCAGGGTGCTGTGGGATGGCAGGAGCGTTCGGTTATGAGCTGGAGCATTACTCCCTCTCGATGGAGATCGCGGAAGATCGCCTATTACCAGCGGTGCGTCAAGGAGTAGGGCAGGGAGCCCAGATATCTGCCTCCGGGCTCTCGTGCAGAACGCAAATCCACGATGGAGCGGGTGTCCACGCGCTGCACCCTGCGCAGATCCTCGCCAGGCTCATTGCTGACGATGAAGACTGACAAACCAGAGCTATCCTTGAGCAAACGCATCGTAAGCTTGACTCGGGTGTTGTGACCTATGCACCGGGTCCTGCTAAAACACACCATGGGTAAATTTATATTTGAAAAAGGATCATAAAAATGGAAATGAACTATGAGTTGGGTCCTCCAAAAGCAAACAAGCTCCTTAAAACGCTGGCTCGATGGTTTCTTGGGTTAGTGGGTTGGAAAGCTGAAGGAGATCTTGACCTATTACCCAAAAAGTTTGTAGCGATCATGTCACCGCATACATCTAACTGGGATTTATTATTCGCCTTGGGTACAGTATCCGCTCTAGGAATAAAGTTCAACTGGTTTGCAAAAAAAGAAGCTTTCCGTTGGCCGATCAGTGGTTTGCTCAAACAATTGGGTGGCATTCCCATTGAGCGCAGCACCCGCCAGAACATGGTTGAGCAGACTGCTGCGATGATTCGTTCGCGAGAGCGGATCGTCATTGGGATTGCCCCTGAGGGGACCCGCAGCAACTCCAAATATTGGAAGACAGGTTTCTACCGTATCGCACACCATGCTGCAGTTCCTCTTGCGTTTGGTTTTTTAGACTATAAACGCAAATCTGGCGGCATTGGTCCACTCATGGAGACGACGGGTGATATCGAGGAAGACCTGAAGGTGATTCGCAATTATTACAAAGACGTTACTGCAAAGTACCCGAAGTTGGTCGGAGAGATAGCAATAAAGCCAAGATAAGGGAAACAACTAAACGAGGGTGAGCATCTTCCACGAACACGTATTCTCCCTCGCAGACTTAGAAAATCCCATCCAGAAACCTAACTCACTTCTCGAAAATATCGTGATAGCCGCGATCCAACTCGTCATCGGATAGATGTGCATAGCGCTGCGTAACGGCGATGTTGCGATGCCGGGCGAGCTCCTGGGCAAGCTTCAGATTACCGCCAGAGCCACGCAAAACTGTCGTAACGAAGTAATGCCGGAAAGAGTGGGGTGTGATCGTGCCTGCGGCTTCG
The DNA here is from genome assembly GCA_030642885.1 of Anaerolineales bacterium. Classification (GTDB taxonomy): domain Bacteria; phylum Chloroflexota; class Anaerolineae; order Anaerolineales; family E44-bin32; genus E44-bin32. The sequence goes on from DAOWMX010000270.1 coordinate 2,508, forward strand.
GGACCGAGCGCCTCACTGACGTGTTTGTGGACGATTGCACGCCCGGTTGTCGTTGATATTGGCAATACTTTCTTTCCAGCCCCAAGATCGTGGCGGGCAAAGAGTGGTAGCGAAGACAGAGGCCGCCCGCTGCCACCGTCTAGTTCGGCTCTTAATCGCAGATAATCCTTCAGCGCAGCTAGAGAGCGCGATGAGAAACGTACGATTGATTCCCGATCGCCTTTACCAATCAGTATCGCTCGTCCTTCATTCCAATCGATGTCCGCGCGGCGCAGGTTGCAGGCTTCGTGAACACGGAGGCCTGTATCGGCGAGTGTTAGCAGGAAACCGCGGTCTCTTAGATTGCGCAGACGGTCTCGCTCATCATCAACTGCCGAGTGGATGAGGTTTTTAGCGTATTCAATCGTAATTTCAATCTGCTTTCGCGGAAATTGGGGGAGACGCTGACCGGGTCGGCGTCCACGACGGCGGATAAGCATGCGCATACGAGAGAGGTTGATATCGGCGAGTTCTTCTGCAACCAGGTACTCGTACCAGCCAGCGGTTGCTGTGAGATAGAGCTGTTCGCTTGCAGGCGCGTATGATTTTAGCGCAGCAGCGAAATCAGCGATCCAATCTTCCTTTGTTTCAGATGTCTCGGTCTCAGCGGGATCAATCCCCAAATCCAGGAGCATTGCCTGGAAAGCGTTTAGTGCATTGCGGTAAGTCCGGGTTGTATTTTCGCTGCGCGCAAGCGCAATTGTCCCCAAGTAATCTTGAATAGAGTCATCGATATTAATCCGTACCACTGTTTTTTGCTCCAATTGAAGATTTCATTACTCTCTCGAGTATGCTTATTATAATAGTACTTATCGTAAGCATAAAGAATTTAGCATAATCGTGATGCCGGGTCAAGCCCCTGCCCCAGGCAAAACATTTGGAGTTATTTTCTTGATGAGTGTAATTCGATATCA
>DAOWMX010000137.1 GCA_030642885.1 Anaerolineales bacterium
CCGAGGACAGCCCTTGCTCTTGCATCCACACGCCGTTGTAGGCATCCACGAAATCGATGTTTTCATCGGCATAGAGCATCATGGCTCTTGCGATGATCTCCGCATGTTCAACGAATAATCCTGGCGTGTTGAGAATCGCAACGACATGATCCCGCACGACTTCTGACGAGAGTTCATAATACGATTCTAAAGTCCAAACGATTTCAGCAATGGTGAGGCTGCTCGTATGCAGCTGAAGCTCCCCCTGTTCGGCTCGCTTGAGAAGTTGATCAACGGCATGAGCTTGGTCCGGTATATCGTTCGTCAAAAAACGGAGGAAGAGATTGGTGTCAACGAAGTGCCTATACATCGTTTTTTACCACCGCGACTCGCTTCTTCACATCTTCGCGGACATCATTGAAATCCTCAGGCTTTTTTCGGGGCTCAACACTCCCCCTGCGATCTCGCAGAGTCTGCGTCACCGGCTGCAGGACGATCTCTCCATCCTTCTCCAGGAATAGCACTCGATCACCAGCCTGGAGGTTCAGGCGCTCGCGGATCTTTTTCGGAATCGTCGTCTGGCCTCTCGTAGTGATCTTTGAACCAATCATTTCTTACTCTCCACATAAAGTATGAATTCTTGATAATATCATACCACAATCGAATGTCATTACCGCTTGTTCGATTAATTACGGGTACGATGCCCCATATCTCGTGGGAATATGGATGAATGTGTCTGAACCCGTTATTCTTCGGAAGCTCCCAAATCAGACTGGGCACTTCTTATTGGCAATGATGCAAGTTGTTGTATTGATTATTGGAACGGGCAGATATCTTCAGCGTCATAAGCGATGTTCACTTCACCGTATACTGACCAACCAAGCGGTACCAGGATTTTCGATTCGTTATGCATTGCATAGGCCTGCGCTGCATTGCAGCCAATTCTCATTGAGGCGGCGAAGTCTTGATAGGCATCATGAAAAGCAGTCGCCATCTGGGTATACGGGTGACCAGGGTCGCCATCTGGATGGATGTTATGGATTAATTGGTATTGCGCCTCCGCTTGCTCAACCCGTCCGAGCAAGTAGTTCGTCACGATGATGCGGTAACGAGCGTAGGCTTCAATACGTTTGGCCTGTTCCGGATCGGGAGGTGGAAAAGGATTGGGATTTCCCGGATAACTATCTTGGTGGGTCCACATCAGGATGTCCGCATTCCAAGCTTGGAGAGAGGTATCGTTAATTGCTCGCCAGTAGGAATTCAAGGCATCGTTATAGTTTAACTGCAAGGCGGCAAGATCTCCGTCCTGGACGGCGTGTATCTTAATGATTGCAGGGGATAACGTAACATTGAATAAGCTAAAATCTTCGCCGTTCCACATCCAAGTGTGTATTTCCTGTCGGTAGGAATCTGTCCAAAAAGACACTTCCCGAGAAGGATATCCCGCACCCGTCAAGATGACTTCAATCGTGCCGTTCCGATCGACATCACGAAGCTCCATCTCTCCTCTAAACATGGGGAGATGGTAGCCTCCAACGTACATGACCCGTCCTAATTGCGTGAAGGGATGATGGACCTCCTCCGGTGCAAGATTGGCGAATTCGTGCCCATTCCACTCAAAAACCAGGATATTGAGCGTGTAATTATCGTTGCCCCGGCCTTTATTGTCCGTGGTAATAATCAAATTTTTAACTCCGCTCCTAGTAAGATCTTGTGTAAACATCTTCATACTTGTTCCGTCGGTATCGCGAATCTCAGGCTGAATTCGCAGCATCTCTTCATATTGACCTTCATGGCAGCGGAAAACGTAAACTGCGAAGGAGTACATCACGATCTCAGATACGCCATCGTTGGTTAGATCAACCGTCAGCAGCTCGGCATTGAAGGATAGATCGTCAAGGGCGCGTCGAACTTCCTCCACAGATCCTCCAGCGTTTAGGTAAGTAAGCACTTCATCCGCTGAGGCATAGAGGTCGTCGTCTGGCTCGGTCAATTGAAGCGACCCGGCTGAGACAAGCGCTGGACAAACTTCGGGGGAAGCCGGGGTCATTGTAGCGATGGAGCGGGGATTGAAGGTCGGGGTGATCGTCGCTGTATGAAGGGGCCTGGGTGTCTGGGACGGAGGGAGCGTCTTTGTGATGGTTGGAGAAAATTGAGGGCTCACCATAGTAGCGGTGGTAGTAGGGGAACCCGTTGGTACAAGCATCATGATTTCGAGTGTTGGAGTCCAGGCTGCGGGTAGCGTGGGAACAGGCAGGTCAGCCAACTCGTCTTGCCCCCCACCGAACAGCCCCTGGAGTGTCCCGCTTACAACGAACCAGGTCAGCAGCACACCCACCAGGACCACGCCGACCACAGCAACAGCTATAGCAACGTACCTGTTTCTACCCCTGGAAACCCTCGGGCTTGGAGGTTCCTGGCTGAGCGATGCAGGGGGGACCTGAGGTTGAGGTGCGCTCGCCTGGGGAAGACCTGTGAGCTGTTCGAGCCTTGCGCGCGCCTGCTCGTTCGCGGGGTCGAGCTTCAAGACCTGCTTCAAACAATCAATCTGCCGGTCTGGATCATCAAGCAAGTGGGAAAGCGCCCACCAACCTTGTTTTAGAGACGGATCAGCTTTGACCGCCTTGGCGATGAGTTCTCTAGCTTGTTTCCGATCACCCGCTCGGGCGAATTCCATCCCCTGGTCAAGCAGCTCTCCTGGTTCCATTGCGACCCCCGCTCCACTCTGGCTATATGGACAGTATGAGCCAACAAGCGGAATTGATCAAGGAGGGCGGCTTGTTCAAGGTAGATTTAACTCGTTTTCGTAGTCTCATGAAGCTGCGTATTACGCGAATTATCGGAGGCACTCAATTGTCGAAGGTTTTTATAATCATCTCGCTCTACTTATGCATCGATGCAACCAGGATGCTGATCGGCTGCGCACGGAGATTGTAAACCTCTTCACGGGTGGGACTCGAGCAAGCAGTAAAATCAGCACGACACCCATCCAAATCCACGGTTCAACCACTCCCTGCTTGACCAACCAGGCGAAATGCACGGTCGCTAAAAAGCCGGCCAGGTAGGCTAACTTGTGAAGCTGTGCCCATCGTTTCTTGAGTCGACGTTTCCACCCCTGAGTAGAGGTAATGGCCAATACAAGCAGAATCAAACCCGTCGTCAACCCGACAATGGCGTAGCGTTTTTCAAGCAGTGCTTCCTTGATCAAGGTCAGGTCAAAGAAATAATCTACGCCGATGAAGATCGCAAAATGGATGCTCGCATACATGAAGCTATACAGCCCTAACGGGCGGCGCAGCTTTAAGAGGGGTTTATAGTTGAGAATGGTGCTCACCGGGGTAATGGCTAACGAAAGCACCAGCAAAACCAGCGCGGTTTTCCCTGTACGCAGCGTAGCTTCGCGGATGATGTCGGCGCCGAGATTATCCTGCGTTAAATCCCACAACAGAATGGCCAGAGGAATCCAAACACCAATGTAGGTGATGATCTGCAGGGGGTGGAATCGACGACGTTTCATCTATATCGCATCACGTAATGGGCGAGCAGACATCTAGATCAGTCCGTCGCTCACCCGGCACGAATTCCTCCCACTAGAAATTTATGGCCAGGTCCATCCCGGAATATAGCGCGGCAACTTCATCGGCATAGCCGTTGAACATCAATGTCTCCCGCCGGCCGAGCTCGCCAATGCGGCGCTCGCTGCCCTGCGACCATCGAGGATGGTCGACTTCAGGATTGACGTTGGCATAAAAACCGTACTCGTTCGGGGCGGCATTCATCCACAGTGAAATCGGCATCTCCGTGACCAGGTCGATCTTGACGATGGATTTAATGCTCTTAAAGCCGTATTTCCAGGGGACGACCAACCTCGCCGGTGCACCATTCTGGGGCAGCAAGTCCTTGCCATAGAGCCCGGTAGAGATCAAGGTTAGATCATGCATGGCTTCATCCATGCGTAACCCCTCGACATAGGGCCATTGGTAGAAGGGATATTTACTGAAACCAGGCATGCCCTTCGTGTCGTGGATGGTCTCAAAACGCACGTACGTCGCCTCGGCTTTGGGCTCCACCTTCGCCAGCAGCTTGCTGAGTGGAAATCCCATCCAGGGAATGACCATCGACCAGGCTTCCACACAGCGCATACGATATATCCGCTCTTCGATCTCGAAATTTCGCAGATCATCCATCGAGAATGTTGTCGGGTTGTGGACCAAACCACCTACTTGAATTTCCCAGGTTGATGTGGGGTAACCCTCGGCCAGCCTGGCAACATCAATTTTATCCGTCGTGAACTCGTAGAAGTTGTTGTAGTTGGTGATGTCATCGAAGGTGTTGAGCGGATCTCCTAATTCGTCCACGTTAGAACTTGCGGACGGGTCAACGGGATCTATAGTGGGATCTCCCGGAAGCCCCGGCTCGAGTGTTAACGTCGGAGGGTTCCCATTACAAGCGGCAAGCAGGGCTGCCCCTCCCATTAGAATACCCATGCTTTTCAAGAGTTCTCGTCGAGATAAGTAGACATGTTCGGGGGTGATTTCAGAGGGGCTGATTTTGCGCATTGTTTATAACTCCAGCTTACTCATAAGCTTAACTTAATATTCCCGGCTCCGCGAGCAGCGGTCGAATCGCCTTTTCGGTGCCATCATAGGCGCCCCTGAGATTGCGTCAAAGGATCCAGCACCAGCGGTTCAATCCTGGAACCACTGACACGCTGAATGAAATGATTTCGCTGATAAAACCTTGGGCATCGTGCTCTCGCATCAAGGTACTGACAATTGAGAAGCAAACCGCCTTTCTTGACTCATATCACACATCACCACCAACATCGAAAGCATTTTTCAGTGCAATCAGTCGTTTCAGCGTTTCAGCGGTTCTATCCCGAAACCATTGAGGCGTTGAAAGAAATGATCCTCTGAACACCAGACTGCAAGGTTCAGGGCAGGCGCGTTAAGACAAGTACTGGAATAACCCGAGTTGTCTTTTGCTCATACTCCGCAAAACCAGGATATTGAGTGGACACCTTTTCATAGAGTTCTGCGCGTTCGGGTTCTCGAACGACCTCGGCCTGGGCTTGAAACTTTTCGGTCCCGACCTCAACGGTAACCTCAGGATGGGCGACGACGTTGTGATACCAGTCAGGATGGGTCGGCGCCCCGCCTTTTGAGGCGAGGATCACATATCTCTCGCCGTCGGCCAGATAGGCCACCGGATTCAGGCGAGGTTCCCCGCTCTTTGCGCCGATTGTGTGCAGAAGAAGCAGGGTCATTTCATCAAAAGGTCCGCCAACCTTACCGCCGTTAGCGTGAAACTCTTCAATAACGGCTTTATTCCAATCGCTCATGTTCAACCTCTCTAAAACCAGGATCGCACAATCCATACGATGGAGATGTAGGAGGAGAAGTACTCTGAGAGCCCAGCCCCGTTCGTCTACAAATCCATCCTTTTAAAGGATAACGTTATTAACCAATTAGAAGCCTTGGGCACATCGAATCTTACATCTCCAAGCGCCAAGGTTTGGGGTCATTTATCGTGGTGCCCTTGGTGGAAGCGACGTCGATACGTTGGATTGGGGTGTTAAAAGGTTGTTGTTGTGGGGCAATGATAAGGGACCATTTTTCGCGATGGGGTCAATTCAGGATAGGTAACCGTGTGGATTGGGGTTGAGTTTTAAACCATCCCTGGGGCTGCATTTCAACCAGAAATTGAGTCCGATTTTATCTCTAATCGAATGCCTCTTTTGCATAGTCCATGAAGTTTTTTGAAGGAAGATTACGCCGAGTCTCATGCTGCCTGAAGGGATTTTTCAAACTTTCTTGCGAGGGGCTCACCGGATTCTGCCTCGGGGACCACCCTCTTCATGGCACGCTTGACCTCGCAGCAGAACCAGCGGATCGACAATTTCGTCCAAGTTATCCAAGCGCAAAGTTACTTTCTCCAAATCACTGATGGGCTCTGTGAGGTGCTGCAAGCCTGCCCGTGTTCAAGAAGACCATTATCCCTGGTGCGCCTGCATCAGGTCGCCTGATCGGGCAGGTCACCCAGCACCTCGCGCAGCAGGTCGAGCGCGCCAGGAGTCTCATCCCAATAGCGTCCATGCACTTTCCAGTAGAGGTAGGCTTGGTCTTCGCCGCCAAAAGTGATGCTACCGGGACGCATATCCTTGGGCTTTCTGTGGCGCGTCTTAATCAGCTCCTGTGCCACGCTGGGAAGGAACTCGACGGCCAGCACCAGCGCCTCCCGCGCCCGCTCGATCTCTCCGACCTGATACAGTGCCAGCGGCCGTCCGAAGAGAACCCCTTCCATCCCATCCTCCGGGAAGAGCTCGCAGATTTCCAG
>DAOWMX010000061.1 GCA_030642885.1 Anaerolineales bacterium
ACCGAAAGCACGAGTTGCCCCTTTACGGTGCACACAAACCCGCACTTTTTCACCATCGACGACATGGGTTTCGGTTTTCCCCATGTTGTGGGCAATGTCGTAAACCTGGTGAAGATCCCAATCAGGCACTCTGCCGGCGAGCACTTGCTCAAAAGAGTGGCGGACATGATGCGCCAGTACTTGTCGATTGCAAAAAGCGTAGTTTGCTGCGCATGCCATCGCTGCCTTGTATCGTTTACCCTCCGGGGAATTCAGAGGCGCGCAGACCAGTTCGCGGTCAGGCAGTTTGATGCCATAGCGCTTCACAGCGCTCTGAAATTCGCGGACATAATCGGAGCAAATCTGGTGCCCAAATCCCCGCGAGCCACAGTGGATCTGGACGGTGAGCAACCCCTCTGCCAGCCCCATAGCGTCCGCGGCTGCCTCATGGAAGATCTCTTCAACAACATCGATCTCGATGAAGTGATTTCCTGCTCCTAATGTCCCGAGTTGGCCTTTGCCGCGCTGTTTTGCGCGAGAGCTAATACTGGATGGATCAGCGCCGTGAATCTGACCTTGCTCTTCTGTTCGCTCGAGATCATCCCTGCGGGCGTAATTGTTTTTCAACGCCCAGGCGCTACCCTGTCGGCATACCTTATCCAATTCCTTGGTGGTGAGCCGCACGCTTCCACCGACGCCGACCCCGCTGGGACAATTCGCATCGAGCGCTAAAGCGAGATCGGGGAGTTCTCTCTTTACATCGTCAAACGAAATTCCGCTCGCGAGCAGTCTTACACCACAATTGATGTCGTAGCCGATTGCGCCTGGGGAGATGATGCCATCTGGATACCTGCTCGCGGCAACACCGCCAATTGGAAAACCGTACCCTTGGTGAACGTCCGGCATTACAACAACGGGACTCACGAGCCCGGGGAGTGTTGATGCGTTAACCGCCTGATCGAAGGATTTATCGCCCAATGCGGCTTCGATCAAAGATTCATCCGCGAATATCCGCACTGGAACGCGCATATCCTCTCGATAAGAAGCGGGGATCTCCCAGGTGACATCCGTGATTTTAATTAGATCTTTCTTCTCTACCATTATCGCTATCTCCTACAGGCTAAACATCAAAGACGACAATCGTCTCATAGCCGGAATCCACGGTACGAATATCAAGTTCGTTAAAGGTGACGGCTTTTATCTCTTTCGTAATCGATGCGATTTTCTTCAACTCGATCGTTGCCTTTAATTGTATTTGTTCCAGCACATCAACCTGGAAATCGACAACTACAGCATTTTCAACCTCGAGCGGGAAGAGCAGCTCTTCCAGCCAGGAAACCAGCAACGTCTCGGTGTCTTCCGCCTTCAGTTCGAAATAGCGCCTTTCCGAATTTCCAGGTACAGGTTCAATACTTAGCAATGAAAGCATGCCAAAGGCGGCGTTGCGGAACAAATCGGTTAGACTTTCGCCGTGAACGCGCAATGCCCAATCGGCAGTATGTTCGATCTCTTCGAATGCGGACTGCATCACATCTCCAGTATATAGTACGAATTGCCCTTTTAACCACGAACGGTCGCTATGTATAATCATAGGAATGGACGATCGATTAATTCAGATTCAAAGAGCGATAGAGAAAACGCTTAAGAAATCATTAGGGCATCTCGACCTTAGAGATCTCTCTCTGGAAGAATTTGCCCACCAATTTGCAAAAGAGGCGATTGGGGTGGCGCGCGTTGATTCTAATGGGCGTGAATTTGCCCCTGATCAATTCACATTGAGCGTCCACCCGCAAGGCTTGGAACGAATCGGTCAATTGCCGGACGATCTTCAAATGGATATATCGCGGGATTTTAGGCAAGCTCTGCAAGATGCTGGCTTTCTATTTGCACGAGAAGTACATTTCGCGCTTGCCACGGACCCTACCCTCCCTCAAGATGGGGTTCGCGTCATCGGTTGGCACAGCAGTAATCCACTGGATATTCAAGGCGAGATCACACCGATCGAGGAGTACGATACCGATAGACCCCCAGCAGGCGCTTTTCTCGTCGTCGAAGGCAGACGGCATTTCCGGCTATCAACCGCGTTGATCAAAATAGGTCGTCGGTTGGACAATGATCTTGTAATCGATGATCCTCAAGTTTCAAGACAACATTTACAGCTGTTAGCCAACCGCGGCAAATTTATTCTCCATGACCTCAATTCAACAGCCGGGACCTATGTTAATGGGATTAAGGTCAAAGATCATTCACTCCAGCCGGGGGATGTAATTAATGTAGCAACTGTCGAATTGATCTATGGAGAAGATACGAGTGGTCCACCAGAATTGACACCACCTTACAAGCCGCTGCCTGCGTCGGAGCCCACGGATGGTCGCATAACTCCTCTGGATTTTAGGATCACAACGCAATTGAGAAATCTTGATTCCGATTCCACAGACGAGAACGATTAAAACGCAGCTAATATTTGTGCTATGATTGCACGCAGAATGGCTAATTTTCCAGTTAAGAGACTCAGCTAACGTGGCTAATCCAATCGACCATATCGAGTCACAAATTGAGAGATTCGTCGAGGGCGCCCTGAGTAAATTGCTCGGGGTTCAGTTTTCGCCTGCGCTGGTCGCCGCTCAACTCTCACGGGCGATGGATGAGGGTATCCGCAGGACGGAAGATGGCAAACCTTTTGTCCCCGATCAGTACGCGCTTTCGCTAAATCCTGATGATGCGCAGGCGATTCTCGATCAAGCGCCACATCTGCAGGATAGCTTCTCACAAGGGCTCCTACAAGTTGCCCGGGACTGTGACTACCTGGTCTTTCGTGAACCAATTATGACGATCTCAGTCGACCCTACTTTAGGACCGAAAGAGGTGAGGGTTGTCGCCTGGCACAGCACAAGCCCTCTTGAGTTCACACAGGCCATGCAGAGTGAACCCAAGACCAATCCGGGTGTGCTACCCAAGGGCGCGTACTTGATTGTCAATGGGGATCGCCACTTCCCCCTGGATCGACCTGTTGTCAACATTGGCCGCCGGCTGGACAATCAACTCATCATCGATGACCCGCGAATCTCGAGGACTCACTCTCAAATTCGAGCAAGAGAAGGGCGGTTTGAGGCCTTTGATCTAGGATCCTCCGCGGGCACTGTGATCAACGGGCGTGCAATTAAGCATCATATCCTACAGTCGGGAGATGTAATCAACCTGGCAGGAAACCGGTTGGTATACGGAGAGGACCCTGGAGGGCCGCCCGGTGAAACGCCAGCTTATTCGCCTCCATTCCCACCGCGTCCTTCCGGTGACCAACGAACCCGAGTGATCCCCAAGAAGAAAAAACAGCAGAAATGACTCCAGGGTTGATACTACTTGTGATCCGGGTTGTCTCGGGTCTAATCCTTTACGCCTTTCTGGGCATGATCCTTCTCTTTCTATGGAAGGAGATACAATCCCATCGAGGTTCTGAAATACACTACCCTCCCGCAGTTCTTGTATTAGCTGACGGTTCGAATGTTGATGTAAGACACTCTCTCATCGCAAATAATCGGATTGGTCGAGCAGCCGATAATTCATTAGTGCTGCAGGATGAAACCGCTTCCGCTCATCATGCACTATTATCTTTTCATAAAGGGCAATGGTTGTTGGAGGATTTAGGCTCGCGGAATGGAACGGCAGTCAACGGTATCGCGCTTGAAGGACCGTTGGTCGTCACCTATGGTGACCAAATTGCCTTCGGTAGAGTTGAATTCCGAATGGAAGCACCCGTACTTGAGGATGACGTGGAATAATTGAAGCGAACACCTTTTTGTTGTAACGTCATTCACGTGATCTAAGAAAATTCGTATAGCCATATAAACTACAGAGTAACGGGTTCATGAAATTGAAGATTATTAACTCGAGCCTATGCTAAGATAGCAAGAAACAAGAGAGAGATTATGGATGAGAAACCTGTTCTCGGCGTGATTGGTGGGTCCGGCTCATATGACATGCCAGGTCTGACTGACGTAGAGATGCAAGAGGTCTCGACGCCCTTTGGTGAACCTAGTTCACCGCTTGCGATAGGAAAGTTAAATAGTCGAAAAGTAGTCTTCCTGGCCCGCCACGGGATAGGGCATATCTATTCCCCGACAACCGTGAATTACCGCGCCAATATATATGCCCTGAAAATGTTCGGTGTGGAGCGCGTTCTTGCGATCAGCGCCTGCGGATCGCTGCGTGAGGATTACGTGCCGGGCGAGATTGTCATCCCTGACCAGCTCTTCGACCATACAGTTTCTAGGACGCGCTCGTTCTTCGAGAGCGGTTTAGTGACTCATATAAGTGTCGCAGACCCATTTTGCCCTGAACTCTCCGAGACCGTTGCTTCCAGCACTGAGGAAGTAAGCGGGAGCGTCCATCGGGGAGGATGCTACATCACAATAGAAGGACCCCGATTCTCCACCCGTGCAGAATCGAATATTTATCGTGCTTGGGGAATGTCTATTGTTGGGATGACGACTGCTCCTGAAGCATTCCTCGCCAGGGAGGCTGAGATGTGCTACGCCGTGATGGCGCATGTCACAGATTACGATGTCTGGCATCAAGCCGAAGAGCCAGTCACGGTTGAAATGGTATTCCAAACCGTCAAGAAGAATACCGACCTCGCCCAGGAAGTAATCGCTCGTCTTGTTGCAGACCTCCCCGAAGAGGTGGGCTGCGAATGTCACACTGCGCTAACAGATGCCATTGCCACTAACCCTGACGTCATTTCAGAAGCGGCGCGGAAGAGGTACTCTCTCCTTGTGGATCGATATCTTAGCTGATCGAGAACGGACAAGCGAGGAGCGCGAGTTATTCCTAGGAAGCCTCGCGTTCCTCTTTTTGCTTCTCACTGCCTTTGCACTTTCTTTCGCAACTGGCGCCCGCCTAAATCAATGGGCGGCTTTTGGAGATCGTTGGGGCCATTTTCTCGTCCTTCCCGTCTGGGTTTTGGGTTTTTGGCTCACGCGCCGGGCGCTCCAGCGCACGAATCCTGAGCGTGATCCCATCTTGCTTCCAACGGCTTTTCTGCTCACTGGCTGGGGTTTGCTCGCTATTTGGCGGCTATTTCCGAGTTTCGGCCTTCGGCAGACGGGCTGGTTCATCGTTGGGTTCACCGTTCTCTATGTAGTTCTTCACGGGGATAAGCATCTGTCATGGCTGCGGCGCTACCGGTATGTATGGATGAGCGTGGGCTTGGTGCTGATGGTATTAACACTGTTTTTTGGCACTCATCCTACAGGAGGTGAGCCCAGACTCTGGCTCGGATGCTGCGGGGTATATCTCCAGCCATCAGAACCTCTTCGGCTGCTTTTAGTTGCCTTTCTCGCATCCTTTCTGAGTGATAAGCTGCGCTTCACATTCCACCGAGACGAGGGTCTCACGTCATTTTCCACACTGCTTCCCTTGATTGTCATCTGGTCGCTCTCGGTGGTTCTACTACTCGTCCAGCGGGATCTAGGGATGGGGATGCTCTTCCTGGCGCTCCTTGCTCTCCTACTTTATCTGGCAACCGGACGAGGGTGGATCATCATCCTTGCCTCGATTTTCGGAATACTGGCTGGCGCACTGGGGTATTTCCTATTTGATGTCGTTGGCCAGCGAATTTCGGCATGGATTAACCCATGGCCGGATCCGATAGGAGGTTCGTATCAACTGGTGCAGTCGTTGATCGCATTAGCCTCCGGCGGCGTAGTTGGAAGCGGCTTTGGTTTGGGGTCACCAGGGTTTGTTCCCGCTGTTCACACAGATTTCATCTTCACTGCGATTACAGAAGAATTCGGTCTGCTTGGTGGCTTGGCAGTTATCGCACTATTTGCCGTACTTGTAAGCAGGGGATTGCGCGTCGCTTTTCATTCACGGAATCCATTCGGAGCGTTGCTCTCTGCAGGCATCAGTATCTCGCTCGGGCTGCAAGCAGTGTTGATCATTGGCGGGAATATCCGCCTGCTTCCGTTGGTTGGGGTGACTTTACCCTTCGTGTCCTATGGGGGATCATCGCTTGTTACGAGCTTCCTCATGCTGGGCATACTTCTTCTCCTTTCTGGGAAAACCGAGAGGAATGAAATATTCACACGCCCACTTACAGCACTGTATTTTGGCAGTCTCATCGCTTGGGGAGCGCTGGCAGTCACTTTAGGTTGGTGGACGATTTATCGAGCGCCCATCCTTGTGAGCAGGACCGATAACCCGCGCCGGGCGGTGCAAGAGCTTTATGCGAAACGAGGGGAGATCATGGATGAGAACGGAGAACTGCTCGCTGTGTCAACAGGCAGCCCCGGCTCATATCAACGGTTTTATCCACACCCTCAAAGTGCGACTGTTATCGGATATGATTCCTTTACCTACGGTTTATCCGGTTTAGAAAGCGTCATGGATGGGCTTTTACGGGGAAGTGAGGGTGATCATCCGATTGCGATAGTGTGGTCGCAGCTTACAAGCGGGCATCCTCCACCCGGCAGCGATCTCCGTTTGACACTGGACCACCAATTGCAGGAAGCTGCCGCGGATCAACTCAATGGCTACCAGGGCGGAATAGTCCTGCTGAATGCACAATCCGGTGATATTCTTGCCATGGTCTCGTCGCCATCCTACGATCCAAATCGATTCGATCAAGAGTGGCAGGATATCGTGACAGATCCCGCATCTCCATTATTGAACCGTGTCACTCAAGGGAGATATCAACCCGGAATGGTTCTAAGTCCTTATATTCTTGCATGGAGCATGCAGACGGGCATCGCTGATCCGGGTGATTTGGCATCGAACTTGGAGACCTCCGTTGAAGTGAACGGTCAATCACTTCCATGCTTGGTGAAGCTTCTCCCTGATAGCAAGGCAGACTACATAAAGGCTCTTCAGAATGGGTGTCCAGCACCGTTCTTCAACCTCGGCTTGGAGTTAGGCGCTGATGATTTTAATCACATGCTCGAGGTATTTGGTTTCCTTGAGCGCCCGGAAATTCGCCTGACAATTGGTGATTCGTCGGCTCAAAGCGACCTCTCCAGTGAAGGCGTGTTGGGTTTAGCAGCGGTAGGTCAGGGGGATTTAACTATAAGCCCGCTGCAGCTCGCCCGAGCATTTGCAGGATTGATTTCGGACCCGGGTCTGCCAGCGCTCCGGATCGTGGACGCCTACCGGCCTCAAGGAGGGGACTGGGTTGAAATCCTGCCTTTGGGTACCGATAGTCAAGTTTTAGATCCAAGCGTTCGCAAGCAAGTTGTCGAGGTGCTTGGTGGTGTACCGGGGCAACCCTTTGGCCAACGTTCAGAAGCCCTGACGGGTGAAACTGGTGAGAGGCTGGGTTGGTACCAGGGCGGGCTGTTCAGCCACGGAAGCAGCTACGTAGTGGTCGTAGTCATCGAGGGTCAGAATGCAATTGTTGCGGAGCGTATGGGTCGAAATATCCTCGATCACATGCGTAGCGAAGGTATCCCTTGACCAAGACCTTGGAGCAGGCTACAATTCTCCAGTAATAAAGTCGAATACGACTTACGACCCGCCGGACGGTCGCTGTTCGTAAAATGACCGATCGGCGGATTGCGTATTGAGGTAATTTTCGAACGTGTTTGAGTCACTTTCGACCAAGCTACAAACTGTCTTTAAAGAGCTGAACCGGCGTGGCAAACTTAGACCAGAGGATATTGATTCTGCCCTACGTGAGATCCGGCTGGCGCTCTTAGAAGCAGACGTACATTACCAAGTTGTTAAGGACCTGTTGGAGCGCGTTAAAGAACGCGCATTGGGTGAAGATGTATCGCGCTCATTGAATCCAGCGCAGCAGGTGATCCGCATTATCCACCAGGAGTTGGTCGCTGTATTGGGTGAGCCGGAACGTTTGCGGCTCCAGGGCGCCAAACCACGCGTTATCCTGCTGGTCGGCTTGCAGGGATCTGGAAAGACAACAACGGCCGCCAAGCTTGCCCGTAAACTCAAAGGGCAGGGCGAAAGAACCATGCTCATCGCCGCCGATCCCTATCGACCTGCAGCAACCACACAGTTGGAAGTCCTGGGTGAAGAGATCGATGTTCCGGTCTTCGCAAGCACGGATCGAGACCCGGCGAAGATTTGCATTGAGGGTTTTGAGAAGGCGGGCAAGGGTGGGGTGAGTGTCGTCGTCATAGACACTGCCGGGCGCCTGCAAATCGATGAGCCGATGATGGAAGAGCTGCGAACGATCAAAGCGGCTGTCGATCCTACCGAGACTTTGCTCATCGTGGATGCGATGACGGGGCAGGAAGCTGTGCAAATCGCGCAGGGTTTCAATACAGCGGTGAACCTCACGGGTTTAATCCTGACGAAGATGGATGGCGACGCCCGCGGTGGTGCAGCGATCTCGATGCGTGCGGTTACGGGCATGCCGATCAAGTTTATCGGTGTTGGCGAAGCACGCGATGCTCTGGAGACGTTTGATCCTGAGCGGCTTGCCTCAAGAATACTCGGGATGGGCGATGTGCTTTCCATCATCGAGAAAGCTGAAGCTGCGATCGAAAAAGGAGCAGTGGAAGCGCAGGCAGAGCGGCTCATGCAGGGGGAATTCACGCTCGAGGATTTCGCTCAACAGCTAGCAATGATGCGTCAAATGGGGCCGGTGAGTAAATTGTTGGAGGCTTTACCGGCAGGCGTAACTGGCAACCAGATCGATAGCCAAGATGCCGAAAACCAATTGGTCTTCACGCAGGCAATATTGCAGTCAATGACCGCTCAGGAGAAACGAAAACCGGAAATCCTGAACGCAAGCCGGAAGAGACGCATCGCCCGGGGATCGGGTACGAGCGTCCAACAAATCAATCAGCTTCTGCGTCAACACCGTCAGATGCGGAAGATGATGAAGCAGATCGGGAAACGCGGCCTTCCAAGAATGGGATCTTGGCCGTTATAATCAAAGCCTGTTGGTGGTTGAAAGGTAACAATTGCCTCCCTTCCGAGGCAGCCCCCTCTCGACCCCGAAACACGAGCAGGCAAAACGAAAAAAGAGAGGGACGATAAATGGTTCGAATTCGATTACGCCGAGTGGGTGCTCGTAACCAGCCGAGCTACCGAATCGTCGCTGCGGACAAAGAAAGCCCACGAGATGGGCGTTTCTTGGAGATCCTCGGCAACTATAATCCTCGCACGGAACCATCCACCGTAGTTGTGGATGAAGCGCGTTTGTTCCACTGGCTTGAGCATGGAGCACAGCCGAGCGACGCCGTCCGTCAAGCACTTAACGCTCTGGGAACCTGGGAGCGTTGGGAACGCTTTAAGCAAGGAGAATCACTCGAAAAGCTGTTAGAGGAAGCTGAAAAGGCACGCCCGGAGATCGATCCGCGGACACGTCGTGATGACCTCATCGGGAAGCGTAAGAAGAAAGCAAAGGCGCGCAAGAAGGAAGATGCGGAAGAAGCTGTAGAAGAAACGCCTGAAGCCGAAGAGGAATCCGAGGCTGACGCGGAACCTGAAGAAACTCCGGCTGAGGAAAAGGAAGTTCCCGAGGTTGTTGACGAGACCAAGGTTGAAACTGAACCTGAAGAAGCTCCAGCGGAGGAAAAGGAAGCCCCTGAGGCAACAAAGCAGACCGAGGCTGAAGCTGCCGATGGCGAAGAAAAAGCAGAAGAACCTGAAGTAGCCGCTGAATCTGAAGCCGGAGCGGAAACTGAAACTGAGCCTGAAGCCGAAGCGGAAAC
>DAOWMX010000238.1 GCA_030642885.1 Anaerolineales bacterium
CCGCAATGACATAGGTGTATTTTGGGAACTTTTCAAGAACTTCCAGCGTTATCATGATGTACATAGTGATTAGTTCACAATGGATGTTTTGTGAGGGAAAAAAAGGAGAAGGATATGAGATTTCTAGTGCACGTAACATTGATGTTCGTTTTGGGAGCGTTAGCGCTTACCGCATGCGCCACATCGGGCAGCCTGGAAGGCACCCTATGGCAGATGACCGCTTATCGCAATATTGATGGTGAGATGATCGAATCGCTGCCGGATGTAAAGACCACCGCTCAATTCGAAGACGGAAGCGTGGGTGGAAATTCTGGGTGCAACGGCTACAACGGTTCGTACCAGATCGATGGCAAGAAAATCAGCTTTGGGCCGATGATGTCCACCTTGATGGCTTGCCCGCCGCCGATGATGGAACAAGAGACCGGCTACATGGCCGCATTGGACATGGTTGATGCTTTTAAGGTGAACGGAGAGACGCTGACCATGTTCGACGCGGACGGCGAAGTGGTAATGGAGTCTGTCGCCGTGGAACCAGCCGCCCTCGTGGGCACACATTGGTCGCTTACGTCCTATAACAACGGCAAGGGAGGCATGCAATCGTTGATCATCGGGACCGAGATCACTGCTGATTTCAATGAAGACGGGACGATGACCGGTTCTGCTGGATGCAACGACTACAGTGCTCCTTACGAGGTCAGCGAGGATAGGATCAGCATCGGGATGGTAATTAGAACTGAAATGGCCTGCATGGACCCTGAGGGAGTCATGGAACAAGAAACGCAGCACCTTGCATCGCTGCAGAACGCCGTGATCTATACAATTCGGGATGATCGGCTCGAGATCCGGGATGAAAACGGATCGGGTGTGGCGTACTACGTGGTCATGCCATAGAAACAAAGTATGTCGTATCAAAGAGCCGCTTGCCGGTAAAGCAGTGACGTGGCAATCTCCGCGTGAGTAGCGAGGAGATTGTTTCGCGGAGTTTAGCCTGCGAAGTCCCCCGTAGTTTGTGGGGCGCAGTCCCTGACCGGAGGGAGTGGGGAGCAAAGCTGAATGGGTTCCCAAGGACATGTCGTGGGAGGGAGGAGATTACCTCGCCTGCAGCTCGCTCGAAATGACACAAGGGAGAAACCTTCCTCGATCTCCGGCTTTCCCCGCGCTCTCGACACCGCCCGTGAATAGAAGATTTAGTTTCCTTTGGCCAAAAAAGTCAGGTCCTAGGAAGAAACCCCACCCGATAGTCGTCAGGAAATTACATTCGAGATATGCTATGAAGCAATCATGATCATGGGCATCTGTCTATGACTTTATCTGCCGGATACAACGAGGCGAAACGATGGTTGACCCAAGCAAAAAAACATAAGAGCGCGAGACTTCGGATTACCCGATTACTTCGACATGCAGGCTGCGATGGGTCGACCAAACATGTGGGAGGCTGGACCGCCACCCAGGAGTTCGCGCAGCTTTGCAACCTGCAAGAAGGGCAGGAGATTCTATACGTCGGTTGTGGGGCTGGCACCGCCGCCACCACGATTGCGATGGAATATAAATGTCGCCTCGTCGGTGTAGACTTGCTTGATGCCATGGTCGAGAGCGCACGCGAATGGGCGCAGCGGTGAGGCGTCACGGAGAGGACAGAATTCCGGGTCGCCGATGCCCAGGATCTTCCCTTCGAGGACGATCGATTCGACGTCCTGATCTGCGAGTCGGTCAACACTTTCGTGCCAGACCTGGATAAAGCGGCGCAGGAGTATGTGCGGGTAGTAAAACCCGGCGGCTATGTGGGATTGAATGAAGCGGATTGGGTCGATGCGCCACCTGAAGCGGGCTCTGAGATTATGACGGCATTAACCCGTCAGAATCTTCGCATTTCAGAAGAGTGGATGGCGATGCTCGACAGGGCAGGATTGGTCAATCTCGTCGATCGTGTATATATGGTTGAGATGAAAAAGAAGCTCGTTCTCAACTTGGATTCCTTAGTTTTTGGGATTACTTGCGCATTCTCGGCCGATTCTTCTCATCATTCCTTTTTGATCCAGGCACGCGCAAATTGATGCGTCTCGCCCTTTCTGAACCGAAGGCAATGTTTAACTACATGGGTTATGGATTATATGCCGGACAGAAGCCGGTGAATCGGGAGCTCTATCAAGAGAGGGGAAAATAGAGGTGCAGAATATATCCTCGGAAGATCGAAAGACGATACTCAAATGGTGCCTCCAGTCGGCCGGCGGTCTGGTAGGTTACGCGATGATGCTATCCCTGGCTGCGGGTCGCTTGGATTGGCTGTGGGGCTGGGTTTTCATCGGGCTGACTGCACTTTTCCTCGCCAGCCACGTCGTGCTCCTGGTGCCCATTAACCCGGATTTACTGGTTGAGCGCGCGGGAGGATTGGGGCAGGAGGGCGGAAAAAGATGGGATCGGTGGGTGGCAGCCCTTTCCGCAGGTGTTTTTCCCGTCGCCTCATGGATCGTCGCCGGATTGGATCTCCGCTTCTCCTGGTCGTCCCCCAAACCATTGGCGGTTCATTTGATTGGAATGGGAACGGTGGCGCTAGGGTATGCGCTTTTCATGTGGGCGATGGTCTCCAATGCCTACTTCTCCGAAGTGGTCCGCATCCAGGAGGATAGAGGACATCAGGTGGCAACAGATGGACCCTATCGTTTCGTGCGCCATCCCGGCTATGCGGGTGCAATCTTATCCTTCCTGGGTTCTCCACTCCTCCTCGGATCGTGGTGGGCATTTATCCCAACCGCATTAGGCGTAGGCGGCTACATATTAAGAACTGCTCTGGAGGATAAAACACTGCAGCTCGAACTGGGAGGTTATCGGGAATACACAGAACGGGTCCGCTATCGTTTGATCCCGGGTGTGTGGTGAGTGCTCTGTGGTACCCTCGGCTCTCTGAGCTTCCCTAATTACACGTGAGAACAACTTGACCACGAATAATTGGCGGTTAAAAGGCAAGGTTTGACTTTCTTGGACGCTTGATCGGTGTGTAATCAGGTGCTTTATAAAAGGACAAGTGAGGAGTTGAGATTGGTGCCTCCTGTTCGCAAGTGAAAAAGTGTGGGCGCACCTGAAGGCGCGCCCTTTTATGAGCTGGAGGCGATTACTATTGACACCGTTAATTGGAAATCGGTACATATCCGCTCTGGGCAATCGCAGCCTGTCCCTCTGCAGTTTGCAGCCAATCCAGCAGCAAGCGCTCTGCACACTCCTGGGGAGCATCCCCCCTGATGACCGCATAGACCTCCGTGGTCAAAGGGTACGATCTGTCGGCGATGTTCTCTGAAGTCGGACGAACGCCGTCGACCGCGATCATTTTCACAAGCTCATGAGGGAAGATATACGCGGCGTAGAAATAAACAGAGTAACCAATGCCCAAGGGGTCATCGCTGATCGCATGAATCGGTCCCATCATAGATTCCAGGATCATATCCGGTGACTCAACCATGGGCTCGCCTCGCATGACCAGGCTTTCCATCAGCTCCTGGCTCCCTGAATTTCTATTTCTCTGATAAGTGTGAATCACACCAAGCGAACCTCCCAACTTCAACCAGCGCGTAATTTCTCCGGTATAGATGTTCCGAATGTTGTCCAGAGTGATGTCATCGACGGGATTCGCTTCGTTCACTACGAATACAAATGCATCCAAGGCAATGGGTTTGAATTCGAGGTGTAGCTCAGATTGCTCGGCAGCCTGCAGCTCGTCCTCTGAAGGTGGTCGGGCCACGATGATGATGTCTGCACTGCCTTCGATGAGGTTCATATAGGAACCATGCGTGCCGTTGTGATAGATGCTGTAAATCTTTTCAACCTGGTCGGACGATCCCTCAAATTCGGGGTCGGGGATGATTCTCCGCGTCGTGCCGAATAGATCACCCTCCATCCAAATACAGGGAACATCCAGGATCTGGCAGGCAAGCGTGATCTGAAGCGGATAGGCAGACGTGGATCCATCCACGCGAGGGTATTCCTCTAC
>DAOWMX010000275.1 GCA_030642885.1 Anaerolineales bacterium
CCTTCCGTCGCGGTCTCTGAGGGGGCAGAAGTTGTCGTCTGGCAGGCTGCTGCACCCAGCGCAAGGAACAGGAGCAAAGGCCATAGGGCTGGGATGGATCGTCTGCTTGCTTTCATGGCGTCGTTCCGATAAGACAAGCTGGATGTCGTGCAGATCGGGCTGTCGGTAACAGATCAACCTGTCCCGTAGTAAGGTCGAAAACCCACACTAAAAAAAGGAAAAACGTAAAAAGAATAGACGATCAAGTAAAAAGTTTCAGGAGAGATAATCTCGCAGGTGGCGGCTGCGCGTTGGGTGGCGCAGCTTGCGCAGAGCCTTAGCTTCGATCTGTCGTATCCGCTCGCGCGTCACCTGAAAGTGTCTCCCAACTTCTTCTAATGTGTAATCCTTACCGTCGCTCAATCCAAAGCGCATCTCGAGCACCTGGCGTTCACGTTCTGTAAGTACCGCCAGCGCGCTCTGCACCTGCTCCTTCAATAATTCTCGCGCTGCTGCATCTACCGGCTCGGGCATTGACTCATCTTCGATAAAGTCGCCGAGTTGGCTGGTCTCCTCTGTTCCCACCGGGGTTTCCAACGACATCGGCTCCTGGGCGATACGGATAATCCGCCGGACTTTAGCGGCAGCCCTTTTCCACTTGCGGTCGAGGGCGGGATCCATCGGATCGTCATCCGCGAGTGCTGCATTGATCAGGATTACCTCTTCAGGTTCCAAGAGGTCCATCTTCAGCGCTAGCTCCTCCGAACTCGGATCCCTGCCAAGTTCCTGGGTCATCTTGCGTTGAATACGAACCAGCCGGTTGATGGTCTCAACCATATGCACCGGGATGCGAATCGTGCGCGCTTGATCCGCGATTGCCCTGCTGATCGCCTGACGGATCCACCACGTTGCGTACGTGCTAAATTTATAGCCCTTCGCTGGATCGAATTTCTCAACAGCGCGCAGAAGTCCGATATTGCCTTCCTGAATGAGGTCCAGGAAAGCAATCCCACGTCCCATATACCGCTTCGCCACACTCACTACAAGGCGGAGATTGGCACGAATAAGCGCGGCCTGCGCTTCTTCCGCCAGGCTCTTTATTTGGTCCATGTCCTCGCGCAGATTAATTGGATCAGGAAGCCAGTTTTTAAAGGTGCGTTTGATGGGAAGTTTCTTCCCTTGCTTAAATCGCTCAACCATTCGAGATTGGGTATCAGGCGGGAATATGTAAAAAGCTAAGAATATCGTCAGTGCGTTTAGAGCTACCAGTTCCCAGGCTGGATCCGTTCCCCACATATCCGTACTCAGCCATGCCCGGATGTACGAAACCGAATCTGATGCCCATGTCTGGCGTAATTGACGCGCCTCCTCAAGGATGAGGTGGAGATCCGGCTCCGTTTGGTTCATCCGCTGCGCATCTTCTTTTACGCGTTTCCACGCCGTCCTCATATCATCGTAGAGGGTTAAATGAACAGCGATCAATTCGTCATCTTTTTTCTCTCGCGCAGCCCGACCGGACCTTAATATCTCCAGCTGCCGCACGGCATTCATCCGCACCGCGAGCCATAACTCCTGGTCTGTGTTCAGTAGGTCCACACGACCAATTTCCTTCAGGTATAGCCTTACAGGATCATCGCTGAGTTCCAGAGTAAGTGACATTCGTTCAAGCGCCTGTTCTTCCTCTGCGCTCTTTACTTCCGATACTTTCTCTTCCTTCAAGTCAGGTTCTATGGCAATTGCCTGCCCATCAACGACATCAACAGGGTCCTTCTTGTCCTCTTGAAGAACCTGATCAGACATCTCTGGGGGTGAAAGTACTTCTTCCTGTTTCGCTTTCTTCTTTTTCTTCACTCGGAACCTCTAAAGAACGGCTGCAGTTGAAATCGGTCCGCCCTGACGTGACAGCACACGATCCAATCGCCTCTCAATATCTGCCAAGCGCTGGACCTCTCGGGTAAGCTGCCAAATTTGCTCCCGCTGGTCCTCACCCTCTGAGGATGACTGCTCCTGCAGAGCTTCAAGCTGGAAGCGAATATGCGTGAGTTCTGATTCTAGCCATCTCTTGCGTAAACGAAAGAAATTAGCAATCACTTCATCAATGACCTTCTGTTGAAGGATATCAATATTACCAAATTCATCTACCAATGTCTCGGCGATGGATAACAGTTGAGTCTCAAGATTATTCTGCCAGTAGTGGACCGGCTCTTCTTCATGCTGGCCGAGTGCAGAGCGAATGACCTTAAAGATCATCTGGTACTCGGTGCTTGAGAAATCCAGATTCGATGAACGTTCGATCTCCAACGCCTGGAATTCCCGGTCTACCCGATAAAGCAGTTCGGGGTGACCCAACAGAACAGCCATACAAAAGCTTTCTACCGCACCAGAAGGAGAGATTGCAGCATGCTTCTCCTCTACTTCACTTACAGCTTGAGATTCACGCCGGCTGCGTCGGGGTTTCGACTTTCGGTACTGGAGCAGCGCGCGTTCGTCCACTTTCAACCGTCGGGCGAGGTTTTGACGATACACTTCTCGCTCTACAGGGTCTGCAACATCTTCGATCAATGGGAGAACCTGACGGGCGATCTCCGCTTTCGCTTTGGGATCTTCAATGTCGCGCGCTGCAGTGGCAACATCGAGTACGTAATCCACAATCGTCTGCGCACCTTCAAGCAATCCTGTCCAGGTTTCTGGATTCTCTAGAACGACCTCGTCTGGATCCAAACCCTCCGGCAGGGTTACAATCCGCAAATCTGCATCCAGACGGCCTTCGTGGCGAACCAATCCCCGGGCATTAAAAACCGGATCGACTTCCCGATCGAGCGTCTCGCGAGCGACATCCAGGCCGCGTAAAGTCGCCTGGCTTCCAGCTGTATCAGCATCCAGCGCTAATACAATCCGCCGGCTGTAACGCTTCAATAAGCGCAGTTGGCTCTCTGTGAGCGCTGTGCCCATTGGGGATACCGCGTTGCGAAAACCGGCTTGATGCAATCCGATCACATCCATATAGCCCTCAACGATGACCGCCTGATCCAGCTTGCGGATATCCTGTCGGGATTTATCCAGCCCATACAAGAGCCGGCCTTTATCGAAGGTAGAGGTTTGTGGTGAGTTCAGATACTTCGGAACGGCTTCGGGATCAAGCACCCTAGCACCAAAACCCGCCATGCGGCCGCGCACGTCGCGTATCGGGAACATGATTCGATTTCTAAAGCGGTCGAATAACCCCCCCGTTTCACGTTCGGAAACTACTCCTGCATCCACGAGGTCTCGTTCTTGGAAACCCCGTTCGATGAGATGCTTCATTGTCATGTCCCATGAATCGGGCGCATACCCAATCTCAAACGTCTCCAGTGTTGCATCA
>DAOWMX010000183.1 GCA_030642885.1 Anaerolineales bacterium
CATTAATTTCACAAGGCGTTCTTTTTTGGGCCTTTTTAATCGTCATTAACATCTTCGTTGCGGTTCAGCTGGTGTTAATGTCCTATGCTGTAGCATACTTTGGCGTTGAGATTCCCGATCGTGTAGTAAAAGCGCGATTGTTCCAATGGATTATTCGTGGACCTTTTGTGGCCTCCACAGTGTTAGCTCTCACTGTCATCGTCAACCGACTGGCAGTGATGTTTGGATATGAAAACAGCCGTTTAGTCCCCTTCACCCAGGTTGCATCCATCCTCATTCTCCAATATTTGATCACGCTTGTCCGCCGTCCGGTCGAACTCTGGCTCTTTTATGGTGAGGATCGCGGTGATGTCGCCCGGCTTCAGTTATTGGATGAGCGTTTACTTACGAGTGGGGATCTCCGGCAATTTCTCGAATCCATCCTCAATGCAACCTGTGACCTGCTTGGGAGCGATTCGGCATTCGTTGCGCTCGTTGGGGCAGAGGGTCTGGAAATGGAGGTCGCGGTTGGTTCTGAGGACCCGCTGCGAGGTTCGAAGGAACTTCCACCGTTGATGGTCACCGATAACCGCCAGAAGTTCGATATTTTGGGGGATGTATTCTCTTGGGATGCTTTCTGGTTAATCCCGCTGCGTCTTACTAATCCCGCTGAGGTCATCGGTTTCTTAGGTTTACACGCTCGGGGCCCAGCACCCGATTTCACGCAAGAAGAAGAGGAAATTCTGAGTACTCTTCTTGAGCGAGCCACGATAGCGTTGACAGAGAGGAAGCTGCAGCGAGAGGTTTTCGCGGTCGTCGACCGGTTGGTCCCGGAGGTTGAGACAATCCAGAGAATTCGTGCCGAAGCCCGTTATGCTGGTTCAGACGCGCTAACAGCCCCGGTTGAAGGGATCGGGTCCGAAGAGGAGCTAACAGAGTTTGTGCGTGAAGCGCTTGGCCATTATTGGGGCGGACCTCGCCTTACCAGCAGTCCGCTGCTTAGGCTGCGTGTAGTCAGGCGGGCAATGGATGAGCATGAGGGGAACCCAGTGAACGCCTTAAGAGCAACTCTTCGCCATGCGATCGACCAGGTGCGGCCAGAAGGAGAGCGCCGATTCACGGCAGAGTGGATGCTGTACAATATTCTTGAGATGAAATTTCTGCAGGGTAGAAAAGTAAGAGATGTCGCTATGAAATTGGCAATGTCTGAGGCGGATCTGTACCGGAAACAACGAGTCGCGATCGAGGCAGTAGCCGAAACGATAGCGAACATGGAACGAGGAGCAATTGCCTCAGACGAGGTAGTGGCCCAGAAGATGGAATAGTTCTCATTGGATGGTTTATCAACCATTCGGAATTTCGCAGGTCTCAACTGAGTTGGCGACTGGTAAAAGGTTATTAGCATGACACTGGACGATGTTACAAACGAGGTGGGCGAGCACGAAGAAGCGCCAGTTCTGGATGAGTCGTGGTGGGATGCTGTTTTGGAAGAGGAAGAACATCAGGTCGACCACTCAGAACCAGAAATTCAAGGCGGCTCTGACAGACGAATAATCAATCAAGGTGACCCAGAAGATTGGATCTGGGCCCGCGAACTTTATCAGGAAGATGAAGTCGTTGATCTTCCTATCGTTGGCTTCAACCGCGGTGGATTACTCGTCGAAGCTCGAAGCCTGCGAGGATTTGTTCCGCTTTCGCACCTCATGAATGTTCAACCTGATCTTAAGGATGAGCTGCGACTAAAGATGCTTGAAGGTCAAGTTGGTAAACAGATGGGTTTGAAAGTTATTGAGTTTGATCCTGAACGAGGACGGCTTGTTCTATCTCAGCGTGCAGCACTCGCTGGACCAGGAAGGCGAGTTGAGCTCTTAACATCTTTAAACCCAGGGGATCGAGTGCAGGGAGAAGTCACCAACATAACTCGCTTCGGTGTTTTTGTCGACTTAGGAGGCGTGGAAGGATTGATTCACGTCTCTGAGCTCTCGTGGGGGAGGGTCGGGCATCCATCTGATGTCGTTGAGTGCGGCCAGGAAATTGAGGTCCAAATCATCTCCGTTGATCGGGAACAGGATCGAGTAGCCTTGAGTCTGAAGGAGCTTCTGCCGGATCCCTGGGAAAAAGTGGATGAACAGTATTCAATCGGCCAAATCGTGGAAGGTGTTGTAGCGAATGTAGTTAAATTCGGCGCCTTCATTGGCATTGAGGAGGGTTTGGAGGGGTTGATTCATGTTTCTGAGTTGGGCGACGGCAGCTTTCTCCACCCTCGCAATGTCCTTCATGAGGGGGAGCAAGTGAGGGTGCGAATTATCCATATCGATGCAGCTGACCGTCGCTTGGGGCTAAGCCTGCGCGGTATCCCACAGACAACACCAGAGGAATCTGAACCTGAGATTGAATCATCCGCATCCCTTCCGGCGCTGTAGTTACGGATCATTCAGCGCTTATCGAGTGTGCAGCAAAGCGCGCTCAGTCGCCATTTGACAATTCGCATTGACTGACATGAAAAAGAAAGAACCCAAGAACATCTCAAGCAACAAGGAAATTCCAGAAGATCAAGCAGAACTGGAATCACGTCTTTTGTTCGAAACACTCATAGATTCGATGGGCGATTTAGTCGCAGTTGCTCTTATTGCAATTGCGATAATTATCCTGCTAGGGCTCTTCGGCCTCACGCGTGGTGGCTTGATAGATCCGTTTATAGAGCTTTTACGAACGGGATTGGGTTATGGGGCTTTTCTGGCTCCGATCCTTCTTGGTATTCCTGTCTACTTTTCAATCCGGAAACGCCGTGGTGATTGGGTCCAGGTATCCTGGCTTCGAGTCGTTTCGTTGGAAATCACCCTCTTCGCTGCCCTGGCTCTAATGTCGACATTCAGCGGGATGGGCTTAGCTGAGGCGGAGGCAGGCTCTGGCGGGGGCATCGTGGGCTGGGGGCTTGCCCGGCTTGTGGGTGACGTTTTTGGCGGTTTCGGTCGGGTTCTTGTGCTAGGTTCGATCTTTCTTGTTTCTCTGTTTCTTGGGGTGGGGGATTTCCTCAAGCGGACGATCGATGGTTTAGGGTCTTCTACGATCGGCAGTACTCCGCCTGTGCCGGAGAGAGGATTTGTTGCTGAGACAGAAGCATCGAAGGTACACAAAGATTCGCAAAAACCAGGGAAAGCCCAGTCTGTTCGCAGGCTCCCGCGGGAATTCCGGAAGAACTTCCAGGTTGTGCAAACCTCGGATGAAAAACCAAGCCAACCCACAAAACGTGATCCCCGGCTGCCAACGCTGGAACTTCTCGATCATGAGAAAAAAGGTGCTGTTACGTCAAAGGAGATTAACCTTGCTGCCGGTTTGATCGAAAAAACACTGGCAGATTTTGGCTTACCAGCGCGAGTTGTTAATTTTCGTACTGGACCATCGGTGACGCAGTTTGCAGTTGAACCTGGGTATGTCGAGCATAAAGGCACGGATGGCGTGGTTCAGCGGCAAAAAGTGCGGGTCTCGCAGATATCCGCTCTCGCCAACGACCTGGCTCTGGCCCTTTCCTCGCCACGCCTGCGCATCGAAGCCCCAGTTCCTGGGCAGGCGTACATGGGTATCGAGGTTCCAAATCGCAAGCCGTCGATAGTTCGGCTGCGGCCGATATTGGAGACGGATACCTTTCAGTCGATCTCGTCTCCGTTAGCGTTGGCGTTGGGCAGAGACGTAGCTGGTGCAGCGGTTGCCACCGACCTGACGGCAATGCCCCATCTTCTCATCGCCGGGACGACTGGGTCCGGTAAGTCAGTATCCATTGCCTCGATCGCTGTTTGTCTGGCGATAAACAACACGCCGGAAGACATGCGCCTGGTGATGATCGATCCGAAAATGGTTGAATTAATTCGTTTTAATACGCTTCCCCATTTGCTGGGCAAGGTTGAGACAGAATTAGAGCGAATTGTAGGAGTCTTGCGCTGGTGTACGGTTGAGATGGATCGGCGCTACCGGCTCCTGGAGTCCACAAAAGCGCGCGATATCGAAATGTACAATCGGAAAACCAGACGCAAGAAAGGTGTCGAGCGTTTGCCGCGCATCGTTGTCCTGATCGATGAGTTGGCTGATTTGATGATGATGGCGCCGGATCAGACGGAGCACACACTCGTTCGTCTAGCACAGATGGCGCGAGCGACGGGGATCCATCTTGTCGTCGCTACCCAGCGCCCAAGCACAGACATTCTTACCGGTCTGATCAAGGCGAATTTCCCTGCCAGAATATCCTTCGCAGTCGCCTCCGGCATTGATTCACGTGTCATCCTCGATACTTCTGGCGCTGAGACGCTGTTGGGGAAGGGTGATATGCTCTTCCTCTCCCCGGAAGCGAGCGTTCCGGTTCGCCTGCAAGGGGTTTATGTGACCGATGGGGAAATCGAGCGGTTGAAGGCTTATTGGCGGGAAGAACTTGGTGAGGACTCTACAGAAGCAGAAGTCGCACCATGGGAAGAGCTGCTTCACCGCCAGGCTTCACTTGGGGATCAAGATGAGATTCTTGAACAAGCGATCGAATTAGTGAGGCAGCGCAATGAAGCCAGCGCTTCATTGCTCCAGCGCGGCTTGAAGATCGGCTACCCACGGGCGGCAAGGTTGATGGACCAATTGGAAGAATTAGGCGTTGTTGGACGCCCGCAGGCTGGTGGAAGAACACGTGAGGTATTGATGGGAACAGATGATGAGACATCAGCTTCAGCTAACGCAGATGAGGAAAAAGAAGACTCGACTTGACCACTCCAATGTCTACGGTTAGCATACCTTTCGAAAACCCTGAATAAGGAGAGAATATTGCGCATGGATGAATCGACACAAAAAGAAAAAACTACTTTAACGGATGCACTTCGGATCCGCTTTAAGACCATTCTCGACTCGATTGGCGCCTTCCTTAATGGATTAGGGCTCACTCCGAATACATTAACGATATCGGGTTTAGTGGGAAACTTGATCGGCGCGTATTTCGTGGCC
>DAOWMX010000112.1 GCA_030642885.1 Anaerolineales bacterium
GCATAACACAATTAACCCAAAAGGGATGAACAGCCAGGAAAGGTAGGGCCAACCGAAGAGGTCGTGGATTCCAGCGCTCAGGTTTAAGCGCGTGTTCTGCAGCGCCCAATACAGATTATGTCCACTCTCGGTTACGCCGATATCGGCTCCAAAACCCAGACGATCATACGGCCACCACAACGTGTAGAGATTTCGCAAGGGACTGCCGCCGAGCGCCCACTGCCAGATAAGGAGCAGGCTGGCGACTCCTCCGGTCACCAGCGCCAGAATCAGCAGTTTCTTTTTCTCCTCGGGTTTCCCTCTCGCCAGCAGATAAACTCCATGAAGGGCAAACGGGAATGCGACGGCGGCCGCCGTCAGCGGGCGCGTGAGCGCCAGTAATCCCAGCGACCCCGCGCCGGCAATAAGGACCATTTTATCAGGAACCAGCTGTTCTCTCGACTCTCCTCTCAGTGGGAAACTATCCAGCCAGGACAATTGAAAGGCAAGCGCCAGAAACAGACTCAGTGTGTGCGACATGAGCGAGCCAGAGAGCATGAGGAACATCGGGGAGCTCAGAGTCAGGAGCTCCGCCAGCAGCCCGACTCCTCGCCCTAGGATCTTCGTCCCTAACCGGTAGATTAACCACAGCGAAAAACCCGCCAACAGCGAATTCACAAGCCAGGGAACCTTGGTCCGTGCCCCGATCGACAAAGCAGCCGGCCAGCCGGGCGGGTACTTCGCAAAGCGCTGCCCTTCATGATCGATAACAAATGGGATGAGAAACGCCTTTGGGTTATCCGGCGATGGTTGCGAAATCAGACCCTCCGCCATAACCTCAGCCTGCCACAGGTAGGCGAACTCGTCCTCGATATGGGGGATGCGTTCGAATACATCATCAGATACCCAAGCGGTGATCATCAATCCGCTCAGGGCGAGCAGCAGGGCAAGAACGTCCAGAAAACGTTCCTTTTTCACACACCCTCCAGTCGTCGATCTGCGCCGATGGAATGCACAATCTCCAAAGCGTCCTCATGCAGGCGTTCATTCGAAGCGAGCACACCAATGTTATTAATCAATCCGCGTCCGTGGGTGAAATCGAGCGGGTTTCCGCGCAGGTCTGTCACTTTCCCGCCCGCCTCCTCGACGACGATCGATCCTGCGGCTTGATCCCAGATCTTCTCCACATAGCCCGGCTGAGCTGGAGAGAGCAGGCGGAAGAGTAAATCGCCCTTGCCCGCAGCCATGAGCGCATATTTCGCCTGACTATCCATGAGCACTGGCGGATGCGCAGTGCCCAGGCGCTCTATGATCTGTTCCAGTTTCCCGGAGTCGGTATGGCCGGATTCAAATGAGCGCAGCACCCGCGCCTGTCCCGGGTCACTTATCATGGAGACCGAGAGCTTCCCCAAAGTCTTCCCCTCCATCGAGAGCGCCCAGCAGCCCTGACCCCGAATAGCGATGACGACCACCCCCTCGCCTTCGATCTCGGGCTCAAGCTGGTGATTCAGGTTCGGGCAACCCAACGCGCCGACGACAACCTGACCCGCCTCGAGCAGCGCCAGCGCAGTCACATATTGATCGCCGCGTAAAAAACCTTTCGTACCATCGATAGGGTCAAGGGTCCAGAACCGATCCGCCGTCTTCCCCTCCCCATGATCGATCCACCGACAGACATCTTCCGGTTCTGCTCCCTCATGAATGCGGGCAACATACGCCGTTACGGCCTCAAGCGTCTTTGCTCCTTCTGCCGCACGCAGGGTTTGGCTGGCCTCCTCCGCAATAAGCGGATCCTGCGGGTAGGTATCCATTAATAAGCGGGCGACCACAGCTTGGCTGGCGAAGTCTGCCACCGTTACAGGAGATCGATCCGATTTCTCCAACGCCGGGGTGACCATCTCGCTTTGAATCTCGCGGCAGAGCTTCGCCGCCATACTCACCACCCGTGCAGCGAACAGCGCTTCCTCACCGTAGGGTTTGCCTGCAAATAGATCTTGCATAACCTCACCTCAATTTCCATCCTGATAGACTTCGCCGCGATCCGTCGGCGACGCTCTTCGGTCCCACTTATTCTCCAACTCAGATATACACCAATTTCGGCAGGGTACAATTCTACGCTACATTTCGCCGGAGGCACTCCCTATGCATCGATTCGTGCTGTTATTCGGATTCGTACTGCTCACGGGCTGCGCGCGCCTGCCGCCCACAGCCGCGCCCCCCTCACCGACACTTTCGCCCACCATCACTCCGGCGACGCAGCCCACAGAAACCACAACTGAGCGCAACATCGCTCTGCCCGACCCCGCGTCGGCCGCCTGGGTGGAAGTACTCTCAGGGTTCACTCGCCCGCTCGCCCTGACGAACGCTGGTGATGATCGTGTCTTCGTTGTCGAGCAACGAGGTTTTATCTGGACGGTCGATTGGGACCAGGACAAACCGCAAATATTCCTGGACATCCGCGATCGGGTGAACGATAACGCGAACGAGCAAGGCCTACTGGGACTAACCTTCCACCCGGCCTTTAACGAAAACGGGCGCTTCTTCGTGAATTACAGCGGCGTCAAGGGTGAAACCATTATCGCCGAATATCACGCCGACGTGAACCGCAATATAGGAAACCGCGAGCGTGAGAGGGTGCTGCTGCGAATCGATCAGCCCTATGCCAATCACAATGGCGGGGCGCTGGCTTTCGGACCGGATGGATATCTATATATCGCAACAGGCGACGGGGGCTCTGGTGGGGACCCGCACGGAAATGGCCAGCGCTTGGATACATTGCTGGGAAAAATACTGCGGATCGACGTAGATACAGGTGATCCCTATGGTATTCCACAGGACAATCCCTTTGTAGATAGCGGCGGGCTGCCTGAGATCTGGCTCTACGGTCTACGGAATCCATGGCGGATTGCATTCGACCGAAAGACCGGGGATTTCTTCATCGGCGATGTCGGTCAGAGCCAATGGGAGGAAATTAATTTTCTACCTGCGGACTCGACCGGCGCGATAAACTACGGCTGGAACCTGCGTGAGGGCGCACACGATTATAACGGCGGGGACGGGGAGGCTCTTGTCGACCCAGTCGCGGAATACGACCACAGTCTTGGCTGCTCGGTTACCGGCGGTGTGGTGGTTCGCGACCCACGCCTTATGGCCTGGCAAGGGGGATACCTGTACGGGGATTATTGCAGCGGGCGGGTCTGGGGTTTAATCCGCGATGAGAGCGATTCGTGGTTAAGCGCGCCGCTCTTCAAAGTCGCAGGGACGATCAGTTCTTTCGGGGAGGATCACGCAGGTCGGGTGTATCTTGTTGATCACAATGGGTCCATTCTCCGCCTGGAGCCCGTCCCCTGAGAAAAAAAGCAGACCGTGATGTCCATCATGCTCACCGGAACCGTTCATCCGGATACCTGCCTGCCAACGTCACGGTCTACATTGTGATAATCCGCTAGCTCACTGCATGCAGCGACGATCTAATCTACGACGCATCCGCCTCTAAAAGCTGAAGCTTGTAGATATCTCCCGTTTTCTTTTCCAGGGTGGAGATAAAGGCACGCAAATGATTGTAAGAGCCTTTTAGTAGATTCTGGTAAACCAGAAGCAAATCTTCATTGTCGGTCTGGTCGATATAGTCCTCCAGATCGATGATATCTACCTCTTCCACCAGGGCGCCCACACGGAGCGCATCAGCCAACGACTGGCTTCCCTCTTCCATCAGCTGATCATACAGTGCCTGCAGTTCAGGATTGGTAAATACACCCACAGCCGTATCCGCCGCTGGATCCGGAAGACCATAGCGCTCCAACAATCCTGCTACGGCGCTCATGTGCGTTTCTTCGGCTTTGGCAATATTATGGAAAATGCGGATACCCCATTGTTCATAGAGCATCAGATAAACATCCCTGGCCAACTTTTCTTCCTCGCGCATGAAGCTAAGACCTTCCGCTTCAGCCTCGCTCAGATCTGTAGACGCGATCCCGCTGAATGCGTGGTCCAGCGCGGCCGGATCGACATACGTATTGTTATCTTCATCAACAATCGTAATGTCTTCCATTGGAGCGGGAGCGTCTGCGGTTGCATGAACTTCAGGCGTTGAAGTGCTGCACGCAGCCAACGCGACGGCAAGCAATCCAATTATTAACAAACCTGTATTTAAACTTTTTGACTTTTTCATAATAACCCTTCCTTATATTCTTGGTCATTTTATTTTCATGACTCTTTTGATGCCCAATTTATATCCTGAGCATTCGAATATGTGGTGACGCTTATATGAAGATCTGATGAATACGCGGCCAGGGGAACTCTCTCGCTCATAGATACCTTCGGAGTGTATTTTATAAGTGTGGAGCGCGGGAGCTATTGTTGTTGGAAAACCCTAAAAGGTTTAGGGACTATCCTCAAGAAAATATAGGGTCTGCAGCCGGGGTGTGTTCAAGTACTTACACAAACGCCTGAAACATAAAGAGTTGGAATAATGTTGAAGGTCTTGAGCGCCTACTTTCTAAGCCCAATCCAGAATCGGGGCAAGTAGCGAGGGGTCCGGCTAAAATAATCCTTTGCCCCGGGCAAACGCATCTTCAATTCCCACTCTTCGAGTTCGAAGAGCAGCGGCGAGAGGATTGCCCAGGTCAACAGCCACACCCAACTCGCCTGGTTGCTCGTGAGAAGCGCAAATCCAAGGGCGATCAATCCAATCCCCGCCCCCATCGGGCGGCGCAAGTAGTCGTACGGGCTTTTCGTAACCAGCCGTGCCCTGGGCCAGGCATAGAAGGTTTGTCTCGCTAACGATATCAGCGACCAAATCAGAAGAATCCCTCCGGGCACCACACTCAACATGCCGATCGCCTGGAAAACTACCGCTGGAGGCTGAAGTTGGGGAGGCTGCACAGCTACCGCCCAGATAAATGACCAAACGAGGCCGGCTGCGGACAGGGCTGAGAGAATTCCGGCTAGCCCCCAGAGCCATTTCCCGACCATGGGCGCCGTCCGCCGAACGAGGATTGCACTGAATTCAGCCAGGGCGGCGGCGAGAAGTGCGAGCACAAACGGATTCGATGAAATAAATTCGATCATCAAGATCTCCGCTAACGAAAGAGTAGGTACGCTATAACAGCCAGTAAACCCAGGCCCAGCGCTGCCGAAAGGCTCAACCCCGCACTTAACACCCATATAGCCAATGTCGAACGCAACGGGGTTTTCTCAACAATACCGTCGTCAACCACGCCCTGTGAGCGTGCAGTTGCGGTGAAGCGGGGACGCAGGAGAAAGATCGCAGCCAGAACAACCACAATAAAAGAAGTCGGGGGGACGAAAAGTAAGCCTGCCCTCACCAGGCTTTCCAGTGGAAGACGGCTGATCACGCGCGCGAACCGTTCTGGTTGAACGTAAAAGAGCACCAATGCCGCCAGAGATCCCAGCAACGCGGGAATTGCCGCGAACAACACAACGCTGACCGCATAATCGATCAAGTGCCTGGGTTCTTGTGCCCCATACGCGAGCCGCGCCTCAGCATCCTCGACCTTGTCGATTTCCATGTTCTCTTTCCCACTTTCTAAAGAAAACAAAAGCAGCACTGCGATGAGCGCGAGTACAAAGAACATCCAGGGCAGGAACGGTGTGGCTGCGCGCAAGTATGTCTCGCCCGGAAACGGCTCGATCAGACGATCAAAACGGGAAGGTGAGACGAAGGAAAGCGCCCACACAGATAGTGAGAACATAAACGCAGGGAGGGCGGCGATCAGCATCAGCATCCCCGTCGTCCTTGCGAATGGCAGGCTGCGTTTTCGAGGCTGGATCCTTACGGGCTGAGTTTCGATATCGGCGCGCGGTTTCTCCACCGCGTATAGAAAAGCCAGGACCACAATCGCAAACAGCGTCGCCGGTGCGAAGACAAGCGCCGTACGGATGAACGATTCCCCGGGGAGACGCGCAATCAAGCTCCCAAAGCGCCCGGGAGCTAAGTAAAACAATGCCAGAGTAGCGATGGAGAGCAGCAGCATCGGCACCGCCGGGAAGAGAACCAACGCCGCCACTACGGGTGTAAGGCCATGGCTGACCATGACCAACCATCCGCTGATTGCTATTTGTAGGAAAATTATGATCCATCGCTGTACCTCAAGATCGTACAACCGGCGAAAATCATCGCTCTGTCTGAGTGATTCTTCGCTCCACGCGACAATCTAGCGCCGAGTCTAACAGGGAATATCGGAGGGGTCTACACGGCTTCCTATTTGACAATAGAACATTTGTTCTATATAATCGAATTACCAGCGGTTTCCCCGCCGGCCATTCTGCAGCGCCAGGGAGTCGATCGTGTGGTTCGAGCGTAGGTCCCGATCTTCCCGTCGGGAACGCAACTGCGAAGAACAGGCCCCAGCACCACCCCGCCAAGGTGGTGTTTTCGGATCCCTCCGCCAACCCGTCAAGCAGCATCCAAAAAACGCCGTAATTTCTTCTCATCGTTGGACAGTCGAGGTTAGCGCTGAGCTTTCTACCCGCCTGCGTCGCGCCGCGCGCGCCCGCGCCCGCTCGCCGGAGATGTTGGTTAACGACATCCTTGAGCGCGGGCTGGAGCAGGAGACGCTACGGGTGCATGCAGAGCACGCCCTGGCCTCGCTCACCCCGCGCGAGCAGGAAGTGACCTGGCTTGCGGCCCGCGGGCAAACCAACCACCAGATCGCTGACGCACTGGTGATCTCCTCCGAGACCGTCAAGTCGCATATACACAACGTGCTCTTAAAATTCGACTTGCGCAGCAAGTCTGACCTGCGCCTGCTTCTGCTCGACCTGGGCATGCGCTGGTGGCAGGACGACACAACATAAAGCGGCTTCGCACTGATGATCCTGCAGAACTCACGGGGCGCGCCAGCCGCCGTCGCCTCGGCCTCCTGCCCGCACACGCAACCTCCGCCGAGAAAGTCGACTCTATACGACCGCACAGCCATCGCTGCCCTACGCCTTCTTGCTGAAAATCGTATCGAAACGCGCCAAAGAGGGTTTTACTAGCAGGGGCCCATCGCCACGGATGAGGCTCTATCTCTACTCTTGAAAGGAGTTTTCTTATCATGCTCGTAGATCGCATCATGAAAGCCTTTATGTTCAACAAAGACGTATATAGTGAGGTCGAGCACGACACATCGTTTACGACAACCGCCTGGATTATTGTCGCAGCTACCGCATTCCTTGGTTCGCTCGGTTCAACATTCGGCGCGAGCGGATTCGACCAACCCGTTGCCGGGATTACCGGTGTGCTGGTCGGCACTGTTGTTGGGATCATCGGCTTCGCCGTTGGCACGGCGATTATCACCTGGGTGGGACAGGCCGTCTTTAA
>DAOWMX010000143.1 GCA_030642885.1 Anaerolineales bacterium
ATCGGTGCGCAAGCGCTCGCTGGTGCAGCCAGAGGCTAAGCCACCCCAGGGAGAAAACACACAAACCTAAGAGGGTGAAGAAGAAAAATTGGATCTCGAGTGAATTTGAGGAGAGGATCGGAGAGGGAGGGTGCATTACCTGCTCCGTCCGTGCCAGACTGAACCAGAGCGCGGCGAAGTATCCCATGTTGATTAAGCTGGTGTAGCGGGGCTTCTTCAAGATCAAGATGGCGAGTTGAAGCAAGATGCCGATGACGGCAAAATCTATGGCGAAACGGAAGCGTGGTTCGGTGAGGTAAAGACCATTCCAATTTGCCTGCATTGTCCATAGACTGAGCGGCAAGTAGGTGATCCAGAAAAAAAGCCCAGCCTGCCCTAACGCTCTCGACCAGGTGTGCAGCGATTGGATTGAGAGGAACCAGCCCATGAGACCTGCTGCCGCAGCTGCGCCGAAAGCGATGAGCGCCGTCCAAACCCATGTACCGTGAATGTATACAAGTCGAACGTTGGTTCCTAAGGAACGTTCGGCAGGACCGAAAAACGAAGCGATGGCGATGACGATAAGGGTGAGTAGGAACAGCCTGAGTGATGGTAATCTGTGCATAGGATGGGTATTTTACACGGAAGTCACGATGGGATGGAAAAAACTGTCAGCGATGCAGAAAGCAAGAGCTGCTGCGATTGGCTTGATTTCATCGTCGGGTCTGATGGGCCATTCTCCGTGTCTATTTAAGCATCGGCATCTTCAGTTGATGATGTCGAGCGGCTGCAATCGCCTCCTCATAGCCGGCATCAGCATGGCGGACGATTCCGGTACCTGGGTCGGTTGTCAGCACACGTTCAATCCTTGCCGCAGCTTCCGGTGTTCCATCAGCGACGATTACCTGCCCGGCGTGTTGGCTATAGCCTATGCCGACGCCGCCTCCGTGATGGAACGAAACCCAGGTTGCACCACCTATGGCGTTAAGCATGGCGTTCAACAGCGGCCAATCGCTGACGGCATCCGTTCCATCGAGCATCCCTTCAGTCTCTCGATTGGGTGAAGCAACCGAGCCTGCATCAAGGTGGTCACGACCGATAACGATCGGCGCCTTCAACTCGCCGCTGGCGACCATCTCGTTGAAGCGTAAACCTGCCTTCACCCTTTCTCCGTAGCCCAACCAGCAGATGCGCGCTGGCAATCCCTGGAATTGGATCTGCTCGCCCGCCATTTTTATCCAGCGAAGCAGGTGTTCATCGTCCGGGAAGAGTTCGGTGATGGCTTCGTCTGTGCGGTATATATCCTCCGGATCGCCGGAGAGCGCCACCCATCGAAAAGGACCTTTGCCAAGGCAGAAGAGGGGCCGAACGTAAGCTGGAACAAAGCCAGGGAAGTCGAAAGCATCCTGCACTCCATAGTCGAAGGCGCGTTGGCGCAGGTTGTTGCCATAGTCGAAGACCTCCGCACCACTCCTTTGGAAGGCAAGCATGGCTTCGATATGGCGAGCCATGGATGCCATGGATAGACGGGCGTATTCTTCGCGATCGTTCTCGCGCAGCTGATTGGCGTCCTCGAGTGTCAATCCGTGAGGGACATAGTCGTAGACGTCATGAGCAGGTGTTTGATCGGTTACGACGTCCGGCGTGATGCCACGCTGTACGAGTTCGGGATAGACGTCGGCCGCGTTTCCAATGAGGCCGATCGACCGGGGTTCATTGTCCTTAATCGCCTCTTCGACAAGTGTCATCGCCTCCTCAAGTTCATTCACAACATATTCCACATACCCGTGTTCAAGACGGCGCATTGCTCGCTCCGGATCGACCTCGACGATCAGGCCAACACCATCATTCATTGTGATCGCCAGGGGTTGGGCACCGCCCATTCCACCTAAGCCTGCGGTGAGGACGAATTTGCCGCGTAAGGAAGGCCAACCGTTCAGGCGCGCCAGGGATCCAAGCGTCTCGTAGGTCCCTTGGAGAATGCCCTGTGTTCCAATGTATATCCAGGAGCCGGCGGTCATCTGGCCGTACATGATCAAACCCTTCGCGGCCAGTTCGTCGAAGTGCTCCTGTGTAGCCCAGTGAGGTACGAGGTTCGAGTTGGCGATTAGTACGCGTGGAGCATCGGTATGGGTCGTGAAAACTGCGACCGGCTTGCCGGATTGCACGAGCAGGGTTTCATCATCTTCAAGCTGCTTGAGCGATTCAAGGATTGCATCGAAGGAATCCCAATCGCGAGCTGCCTGCCCTCGCCCTCCGTAGACGATTAGTTCATCGGGTTTCTCTGCGACCTCGGGATCCAAATTGTTTTGGATCATACGGTAAGCAGCTTCTGTGAGCCAAGATTTGCAGGTGAGTTCTGTGCCACGCGGTGCACGAACCAATCGCGGTTGAGACATATGCGCCTCCATTTTTATGAGTTCAAATTCCGTTAGTCTTAAGCTTGTTCCTGGTTCAAGAATTTGTTAGGTGTATTCGGGATGAGAAGTGTTTCATTTTAGATGGTAAATAAATTAGCTCTCCTGTATTTCATGGAAGTCGTCACTCCAACGTTCCAGGCGGGTGATATCTCCGTAGCTCTTTCGCCCCCCAGCTTTAGGTTTTTCGGTGATTTGTTCAGGGTGGGCGGGATAGCCAAAGGAAAGCGAGACATGGAGATGCCAGTCCTCTGGAAATCCGAGGAGTGCCCTGGCTGCTTCAGGTTGATAAATTGTTGCTGGGCATGATCCTACACCGAGCTCCCATGCGGCGAGCTGCATATAGGCAGCCGCCTGCCCTGCATCGAATAGGATGGACCAGCGTCGGTTTGGATCCGGTGTGACGATTGCGATACCCAGAGCAGCTCCTGCCAGGTGTCCGGCATAGGTGCCTAATTCAGATAGTTTTGTGAGGGTCTCTCGATCGCGAATGACGATGAAGTGCCAGGGTTGTCTGTTCTTCGCCGATTGTGCTCTGCGTCCAGCGTCGACGATTTTGCGCACGACATCTTCAGGAAGAGGCTCGTCGCTGAACTTGCGAATGGCGCGCTTGGTGCGGATTGCATCCTGGACGTTCATACCGTCCTCCAAGAAATAACATATCTAATTATACGGCTCAATCGGACGGCCATCCAAATCCTGGTAATTCATAAGACCCGACGCTTTGTGCGCCGGGTCATCAGAGTTATTCACGAATGTAGATGCTAATATCCTGCAGTTTTATTTTGCAGGGTTCCACTCATTGAGGGGTCAGGGAGGCGAAGGTGGTGCCGCTGAGCGTCTTAACCAGCGTTTCCTGCGCGTTGCACCATACGCTCTGGACCGGACAATTATCGCCGAAAACGCATGCGTTTGCATCGAAGACACACTCGTTCAGCATGATCGGACCATCGATGGCTTCGACCACTTCAAGCAGTGAGATTTCATCTGAGGCGCGAGCCAGGGATACGCCCCCGCGCGCGCCGCGCGAAGTCTGGACAACTCCGGCGATGGATAACTGCGAGATGATCTTCGCCAGGAATGAAGGCGGGATGTGCTGGTTCAGAGCGATTTCGCTCGTTGGCGCCCGTCGTCCGTTATCCAGACCCGACAGGTAAAGCACCGCACGGACAGCATAGTCCGCCTGACGTGTAATCTGCATTCCAAATCCTCCAATTCGACCTAGATACTCTAACCATCAGGGTAGGAGTTGTCTAGTTAATAGAGTGTACGCTGTGGGTTCTATAAGGGACAAGTGAATAGTGTCACAAGGCCTACATGACCTTTTACGATAGGATATGGTTGCTTTGAAAACCAGCCATGGTATGATTGCGCAAACACGTAATTTTACTGAGAATTTTCAATAAGGGAGTACTTAATGAAGCATATCGCTGTTGTGGGCGTTGGATATGTAGGCCTGGTCAGCGCCGCTGGTTTTGCTGACCTCGGCAATCGTGTGATCGCCCTTGACATCAATGAAGAGCGGATTAAGGGTCTCAAAAAAGGCATTATGCCAATCTACGAGCCCGGACTGGATGAGCTCGTCGAACGCAATGTCGCTTCAGAGCGATTGTCCTTTACTACGTCCTATCCAGAAGCAATTAAAGGGGCGGATTTTGTCTTTATAGCCGTCGGAACGCCATCCGGCGTCGATGGCGAAGCGGATTTGAAATATGTTAAGTCGGCTGCAGAATCCGTCGCACAAGTGATGGATGGCCCCCTGATTGTGGTCAATAAATCAACCGTGCCTGTCGGGACGGGCGACTGGATTGCGGAGATCATCCGCACCAGCCAACCCAAACCCATTCCATTCGCAGTTGTATCTTGCCCTGAGTTCCTGCGAGAAGGGTCAGCGATACTCGATTTCATGAATCCGGCGCGCACAGTGCTCGGATCCCAGGATTATGAAGCTGCCGACAAAGTCGCCCAGCTGCACCTGCCTCTGCGGGCGCCGATTATGATCACCAACTTGCGTACGGCAGAGATGGTCAAGTACGCGTCGAACGCATTCTTGGCCACGCGCATCTCATTCATCAATGAAATCGCAAATATCTGCGAGGAATTAGGCGCTGATGTCAAAGAGGTAAGCACCGGCATGGGTTATGATGCCCGCATTGGTCCCTACTTCCTGGATGCCGGTCTTGGGTATGGCGGATCTTGTTTTCCAAAAGATGTGAAGGCTCTTGCGCATATGGCGCATGAGAAGGGCCGGCACCCGCAGCTCCTTCAAGCCGTCATGGATATCAACGATGATCGGCGACGATTGATCGTCGAAAAAATCCGAGAAGGTGTGGGTGATTTCGAAGGGAAAGTCATCGGAGTCTTAGGGCTGACGTTCAAACCCAATACAGACGACCTCCGCGACGCTCCGGCGCTCGATATTGCTGAGCGGTTACTCAAAGATGGTGCTACGGTTCGCGCTTACGACCCGGTGGGAATGCCCGGCGCCGCTAAACTCATGCCCGCGATTGAAATGGCGGAGGACGCCTACGCTCTGGCAGAAGGCGCCGACGCGCTGGTTATCTGCACTGAGTGGAATGAATTCAAACAGCTAGATCTTCAACGGATTAAAGGCCTTCTGCGCAATCCAATTCTCATCGATGGCCGAAATATTTATGAACCTCTTTATATGGCGGAGCTCGGGTTCACCTATCTAGCTATGGGTCGAGGGTATAACGACGGCAACCCAACGAATGGTTGAACTCTCCTATGAGTGATGCCCCC
Organism: Anaerolineales bacterium; assembly: GCA_030642885.1. Classification (GTDB taxonomy): domain Bacteria; phylum Chloroflexota; class Anaerolineae; order Anaerolineales; family E44-bin32; genus E44-bin32. The sequence continues at coordinate 5,160 of DAOWMX010000143.1, forward strand.
AAGCCAACCCTCGTTACACATCTTCGAAACGGTCTTGAAGTACGCCTTAAAGAGATTCATTCCGCACCTCTTGCAACCTGCTGGGTCTGGTACCGAGTTGGGTCGCGCAATGAGACCCCCGGAACAACTGGAATCTCTCACTGGGTTGAACATATGCAATTTAAGGGGACCCCATCCTTCCCTGCTGGCGTGTTAGACCGCGCCATATCACGCAACGGGGGTGTTTGGAACGCCTTCACCTGGTTAGATTGGACTGCTTACCTTGAGACATTGCCGGCAGACCGCATCAAAATGGCCCTCGAGCTTGAAGCCGACCGTATGCAGAACAGTCTTTTCGACGTAGACGAAGTAGAGTCGGAACGAACCGTTATCATCGCTGAACGCCAGGGGCATGAGAACGAACCGACTTTCCGCCTGGCTGAGGAAGTGCAGGCGGCCTCCTTCCGCGTGCATAGCTATCACCATGAAGTCATCGGGGACATGGTGGACTTGCATTCGATGACACGTGACGACCTCTTTGCGCATTACCGCCGACATTATGTACCCAGCAATGCAGTCCTGGTCGTCGCTGGTGACTTTCGCATCCGTCGAATGCTGGACCAGATCCGAGAGATCTTTGGTCCTTTGCCCAAGGCTCCGGCGCCGCAGCACATGTCACGGCCAGAACCCCCCCAGAGCGGGGAGCGGATTGTCAATGTCAGTGGACCCGGTGAAACGCATTATCTAAAAATTGCCTATCATGCTCCAGCAGCGGATGATGACGATTTCCTGCCGCTGGCTGTTCTGGGAAGTGTGCTGGCTGGGGCTTCAAGTTTTAATTTCTTCGCTGGAGGGATATCCAACAAAACATCGCGCCTCTATCGCGCCCTCGTTGACGGCGAGGTTGCTGC
>DAOWMX010000221.1 GCA_030642885.1 Anaerolineales bacterium
GGCGAGCGTACTTCAAACCTTCCACGTACAACTCTAAAGCCTCCTGGTAACGCCCTTGGAGATGGGCCAGGTATGCCAGGTTGTTGAAAGAATCAGCCAAAGGCAAGGGGTTGCCAAGCTTTAAAAGAAGCTCATGGACACGGAGGCTTGTGGCTAAAGCTTCGCGCGTCATGCCTAGTACGGATTTATAAAATGCCTCATCGATCAGGGTGGCGGCGAGTATAAATAGCGAATCCGTGCCCTCTAACAGCTTTGCCGCTCTTTGAATATCCTTCAACGCCTCTTCATACTTACCTTCGCGCTGAGCGGCAATCCTCGCTTGCACCCTTAAATACGCTACGCGTAGGATCTTGCTCCCCCGATTTCCCAATATACTTTTGGCCTTATTTACGGCTTCCGCAGCCTCTACATATTGTTCTCGGCGGGTGCTGAGATTTGCTCGATTGAGTTCCACAAGCGCCTGATCGGCCTTGCTCGCTCCAGAACCAAGCATCTCGTCGGCGTGGCGAATAGCTTCGGCCACTTGATCGATGTTGCCTTGATCGAGATATTGGCGGGCGAGGTGTAAATAGACGCGCGGGACAGCTACATCCACCTCCTGCATCATCTCCGCCCATGATTCCAAGGTTCGCCAGCGTCCCCGCTCGTAAAGCTCTTCCGCGTATTTCTCCGCCAAGCGGGCCGCCTTCTGGGGGTCGCCTGCGTTGAAATATAGTTCGACAGCCTGCTCGATCGAGCCACCCTCTGCTAAATGCTTCGCCGCTCGAATCTGTAAAGTTCGCAGTTTCTTTGGATTTGCGCCGCGGGAGGAGTCCAACAGGAATTCCCTGAACTGAGGATGGTACTCGTAGGTGCGCGGGCTCTCATTCGTCGCCGAGATGAATAGTCCCCCGCGCAGCAATCGTGTCAGATAGCGCTTGCTATCCTCACGCTTGAGCACCTCGTCGCAGGCGTCCGCAGTCATCACTGGGAAAACCGATGAATCGAGCATGAACCGCCGCAGATCATCCGGCTGGCGGTTAAGCACAATTGAAGCAAGGTACTCGTAGACCATGGGGCGGGCTTCAAACACGAACGAGGGGATGTCTTTCCCGGAGATCTCCCCCGAGAGGATCAAACCAGTGATCCAGCCCTTCGTTTCATCCAGGAGCCTATCGGCGTGGTCTTCCGTCAGAGAGATGCCGGATTGGATCCGGGCCACATCTATGATCTCATCCCGTGTGAGTGCCATATCCTGGGGTCCCATACCTCCGAGATCACCAGCAGCCATGAGTCTTGCGAGCGAGACTTCAACAACTTCCCGCCCCGCAGCGATGAGGGTCACCTGTTCGGGAAGGACTTCGAGCAGCGTGTCGATAAACGCCAATGTCGATTTTGAAGAATTAATAAGGTGAACGTCATCCAATACAATAACAAAGGTGTCGCTGATATTAGCATCGATCACTTCTGCAAAAATATGAGCCAACGCTTCCGGAGGGGTACTGAAGAGTTTCTCCAGGTCGATTTCATTCTTTATGCGCCGAAAACGCTTTTGGAGAGAGTTATTCAGGACACTGGCGAAGCGCAAGACATCACGGTCAGCTTCGGTGATCCTCACCCAGCAGACCGGAAGTTCGGTATGGGCGGTGAAGTCCGCCAACAGCGTGGTCTTACCATATCCTGGCGGAGCGGCGATGGCGATTAACTTGCGGGGGATATCGGCATGGAGCTCATCGACCAATCGATCACGATGCAGCTTGGTCTGATCGAAGGTCGGCGCCGTTATGGCATGCCTTAGGACCGAATCGAGTTTCGCCACTGGGATTTATCCACTCTTCCCTGTCGTTGAGAAGGCAGTCTCCTTACGGTCAACCTCTCCGAGCTCTTCGTAGTTCAAACTTGTTATTAATTGATAGGTTGAAGATAGGCGATCCCCACGCAGGTGCGCGGTGAAGTTTAACTTCGGGGTTGCTGCGCCGATGATGCTCATACTCGCCGACTCTTCTCCGTCCTGATCTAGAACGATCACATCGAGATCTGGGGGGTCTTGGAAGGGAGTGAGCTCCAGTGTGACTCGAATTCGTTTCCCATCCGGATAAGGGTCGATGTGGACCGACTGTATCCGCACATCCTCGGGAGGGACGGGTGCGCCTTCTGAATCTTCAATCTGAATGAACATCGAACAACAATCCCAGTATAAAGTATTATTTACGGATAACAAACGGCAATTTTGTTCAATCTACTCCCTGCCCCTAATAACCAGTAGCATGTTTCGTACCTATCCGTGCAAAGCCGGCACCTTCCATGCTGGACAACCCCCAGACGGGGAAACCGATACGACGATGATGCCTATTCACCCAATATACACCCAAAAAGCATGCAATCCACCCTTGATGACATCCATGCACGCTGCGCTGGATCATCCTGAACAATCCCGCATCTCCTGCGGAGCAAAATCGCAGCCTCCGGCAGCCATCCGAAATCATCTCTGGCATGGATGAGCGGTGGTAGAATATCCCCTTGTAAGGATGCTTATGGATTAAGCATTGAGAAAAGATCGTTTACGATAGATCAATAAGCCTTTTCTTCAGTTTTCTTATCAACGTCTCACTATGCTAAGGGAGCCTTCCATGTCTGTAATTCAACCCGCACTCGATTATGCCCAAAATAACAAGGACACCGCTCTCGAGGATCTAAAAGCTATCCTGCGAATAGCGTCCATCTCTACCCTTCCAGAGCATGAAGGGGATATCAGCCATGCGGCTGAATGGCTGTCGGGTAAATTACAGACTTTAGGTTTCGATTCTGTCGAAATCATACCTACTGCGAAACACCCAATTGTATACGGCGAATGGTTGAAAGCCGGACCCGACTCGCCCACTGTTCTCGTCTATGGTCATTACGACGTCCAGCCCGTGGATCCGCTTGATGAATGGGAGAGCAAACCTTTCGAGCCTGAAATCCGGGGGGATAACATCTATGCCCGCGGCGCTTCCGATATGAAAGGCCAGCTCGTCGCCATTCTCAAAGCGCTGGAGGCCATGGTTCACACCTCGCATTTGCCGCTGAATTTGAAATTCATGTTTGAGGGCGAAGAGGAGATCGGCTCTCCGAGCCTGCCAGCTTTCATCGAAGAGCACAAAGACATGTTGGCAAGCGATTTATGTTTGAATACCGATGCGGGGATACTCACCCCCGATCAACCCGCGCTCACCATCGCATTGCGTGGCTTGACATACTTCGAGATCCGGCTTCAAGGACAGAATTCGGACCTCCACAGCGGAACATTTGGTGGTGTGATCGACAACCCGGCGATTGTGCTCTGCCAGCTTGTTGCAGGCATGCGCGATCGACAGGGCAAAATCCTGCTGCCAGGTTTTTATGATGATGTGCGTGATCTGACACAGGAGGAACGAGACATTCTTCCTTCCCTTTCGGATGAATGGTGGTTGGAAAGCGCCGGTACGCAAACCCTTTTTGGTGAAGACGGATACCCAGCAACGGAACGGGCTACAACCCGCCCCACCCTCGACGTAAATGGCTTACTCAGTGGTTTTACAGGCGAGGGCTCAAAGACTGTATTGCCAGCGAAAGCGATGGCGAAAGTCTCGATGCGCCTCGTGCCAGATCAGGTCCCCGCACGAATTCAAGAGAGCCTGATCAAGTACATGGAGGAGAACACCCCGCCCACAATGACCTGGGAGATCGAGGATTTATCCAGCGCAACACCGGCGATCATCGATCGCGATTCCGAAGCTGTTAAAGCCGCAGCCCAAGCGCTGGAAACTGTCTGGGGTATCGCACCCGTCTACACTCGTGCCGGAGGAACCGTCCCTGTCGTCTCGCTGATCAAAGAGATTCTAGGCATCGACAGCCTCATGCTGGGCTTTGGTCTCCCCAACGACAACATACACGGACCTAATGAGAAACAACACCTGCCCAGCTTCTACCGCGGCATCGAAACCTTCATTCATTTCATCGAAACAATCTCCGGAAACTAATCGTCAAAAGGATAAGGAACTCCTATGGAAGAACGTCTCCCCAACTATGGCGGCCAAGCGGTAATCGAAGGTGTGATGATGCGCGGCCGAAAAACCTGTGCTGTCGCTGTTCGCGCTCCTGACCAATCCATTCAGGTTGAGATGCAACCGCTTGCCTCTCTTTACCAGAGCCGCCTGATCCAGACTCCATTCATCCGCGGGCTTTTCATTCTCTGGGA
>DAOWMX010000018.1 GCA_030642885.1 Anaerolineales bacterium
TCACGGTGGAAATTGGGCAGGACATCCTTCCCATGTGGTCGCCAAGGGGACAATACTTAAGCTACCTCTCAAACCGGGACGGCGATTACCCGGATGACTTTCGCCTTCGTCTGATCCACCCGGATGGTACCGGCGATCTGCCCTTTGGCATCCCGACGCTTGTATTAGGAAGGCCGGCATGGCTACCCGTCAACAGTGTATTGATTCCTTGAGAATGGAGTAGGCACCATGTGTGAAAAGAGAAGGATCGCCTCCCTCGCTATCATCGCCGGAATACTGGTCCTAATAACCATCCTTCTTTCCAACCCTCCTCCCGCACAAGCGTTGGCGGGTCGTCAACAAAGTCAATTCCCCGAGGCTTTCCTTTATCCGCCTTACCCTGGAAGTACACACTACACCGCGATCTTCGACCACGATGAACCGCGTAGCGAGACTAATATTGACCTGGTCACGTCGAACGGCTATCGAGCGCTTTGTCAGGGCGAGGGGATTACCCCATGCACTCACCCGGCTTTTCAAGGGAATGCCGTTTACTACGATGAACACAACGGCATCGACTTCGCCATCAATCATCTACCCGTGTATGCCGCCGCAGAGGCCGATCGAGTCGACTATGCCGGCTGGTATTGGCCTCCGGATCATGGCCTGGGTTATGGTCTGTATATACGACTAGAGCATCCTCTCCCCGAGGGCTTGAGGTACAAGACTGTGTACGCACACTTGAGTGCGATTACCCTGTCCAGATGCGAGCGGCAACATCCAGGGTGATGTGTGCGACCCTTACACCACGCTCGTCGAGCAGGGGGATATGATCGGGGTTAGCGGCAACACGGGGGACTCCACCGGATCTCATTTGCATTTCTCCGTTATCAATGAGGGCGGCCACCACGTAGACCCTTACGGCTGGGATCCCGCGCCGGATGCGGACGAGGTCGATGATCCATGGATCGCGGAAAATCCACCTCACTCATTATGGGTAGTGATCCCAGATATCAGCAATCAGCCACCCGGCAGCAGTATTTTGCCTCTCGGCGAGGGGAACGCCCTGGACTTCCCTCCGGATCTGGCTGATTATCCCGCGAATGAACGCACGACAGTCGACGATTACGCCCATCTCTGGTTGGATACGAGCCAACCGCCCCCTGAGTCTCCCTTCTTCGAAGCAGCCGAGGGGTGTTGGTCCTCATCAGGCTTGATGGGTCAGAATGACACCTGGGCTGAAAACAACTACAACCTTTACGTCGATGCGGGGGACGGATCGTGCTGGGCTCGATGGCAATTCCCTGATGATCGTCAAGCCGGTACTTATCGGGTGTATGTACGGGTTCCCCTAAGCGAGATCCATAATTGTCGGCGTCCGACACAGAGCGCGCTGTACCGCATCGTATCTAACGGTGTCGAGCGAGCGGAAATCCAGTTGAACCACGAGGAACTCACGCGTTATCTTTTGAGCGATCCAGGGGGCAGTGAGGATCCCACTATCCGTGCGGGTTGGATCACCCTCGGTGAGTACCACTTCAGACCTGGCGGCGAGAGTTATATAGAGATCACCGATGCCACGAACGGCGATCCGGTCAACGACGAAGAGTGTGAGCAGCCTCGCAGCCTCACCTTCTTTGTCCAGGCCGATGCTGTTCAATTCTTACTGCTCGAGCCTGATGCAACGCCGACACCAACGCCTACCCCCATACCCACGCGTACGCCCACACCTGTGGGGACCATCGTAAGCGTGCAGGTTGATAGCAGCGTAGACGACGCCGGTATCGAGCCGGGAAGCTGTACATTCTCCACTTCTTGGCGGGAAATCTACTTTGGAGAATGTGCGAATGGCTCCGACATCACCAGCGGATTCCGGTTCGATGGTGTGGATGTCCCACCAAGAGCGAATATCTTAGCCGCCTACTTACGTTTCACGACGGACGGACGGTACGAGGATAATTTAAGCGTGAGCTTCAATGGCGAAGCGAGCGGGTTTGCACCTCCTTTCAGTGCGAGTAATCGACCTGTGGATCGACCGCTTCTCCCGCCATCTGTCACCTGGAACATTCCCTCCTCAGATCGCTGGGAATTGGGGTTCACACGGGAAAGCCCCTCTTTGCGCTCCATTATCCAGGCTGTTGTTGACCAACCAAGCTGGGCGCGTGGGAATCCGCTGGCGATCATCGTCAAGAACATTGGACCGACCTCAGGCGAAAACCGCCATCGGCGCGTCATTGGGTATGACCGCCCCGAATGGTATCCGGGTGAAGAATATGCTGCAGAGCTTGTAATCGAGTACACAGGCGGCGTGATTATCCCCACGCCGGGACCGACGCTGACCCCCATCCCGACCTTCACGCCAGAACCTCCCCCCACAGACCCCCCGCCGCCCTGCTGGTGCTACATCCTTTGTAGGTATGGATTGGTTCGAAACGAGGGGAACCCTCTCACGGTGAAGGTCGCCGCGATCGGGCGACATCTACTTGGTCGCTTTCAGGCTGATCTCGAGCTTGTCGAGCTCCTAACACGGGTTCGGGATGAGGTAATGGCAGGTACGCCCGGCGGAGATCATCTAATCGATCTTTATCGGTCATTCTCCCCGGAACTCATCCAAATCATTCCTTCGGATCCCGAACTGGAAGATGAAGGCCTCGAGACGTTGATGCTCTTTGTATCAAACTTCGAGGCTCTGGTGGATGATCGTGGGGGTGAGGTGGTGATCGCTCAGGAACAAGTTGACGCCGTGGAGATCTTCCTGGACAATCTGGCTGCAGTCGCTAGCCCTGAGCTTCAGGAGGTTATCGCGAAAGAGCGGGTGCGGATTGGTTTGCAGGATCTTGTTGATGACTCTATGGAAGAAGCCTGGCGTGCTGTAGCGGGATATTCGATCCACTGGCAGCCACCGCTGGAAACAGACGAACTGGTGACGATCCACTCAAATCAGAGCATCCCCGTCAAGTTCACGCTAGAAGACGTGTATGGGCAGCATGTATTTGACGAGGCGGTGGCGCTGCGAATCGTCGACGATTTGGGGAATGTTGTGATCGGGCCCTATTTCATCGCGAATAATCCAAATAAGGGAATTGCGTACCAGGGTAACGGGAAGTACCATCACAATCTGCGTATCGACTCTCTAGTTCCCGGACTTTACCAGCTTCTCGTTGATCGGCGATCGCCGGACGGTCATTACGTAGGCCGTGTGCTATATGTAGAAGAATAAGACCACGCTGCATCCAGTCCAACAACAAGGGGCCTGCTATAGAAGGAGACCAGACTAAATCTGAACACCTGGTTGGGAGTGATCTGGTATTCTATGTACAGACAGTCCACACCATCTATCTAACGGAGACGTGAAAGATGGCGCGCTGTAGGAAACGTTACATCGTTTTGGGATCTATCCTTGCTGCAGTCCTACTCTTGACCACTGTTACGATTGGGACAGGTCGTGAGCTCGTCAAGAGCGCCCACGTATACTTGCGAGTGCATGACGAGGTGCTGCTTCCTACAGAAGCTGGGCGCCGATACATCGACATTGGCTGGGCTTTCAACGATGAGATGTTCCAACTTGGCACACAGTATCCTGACATTCGTGAGCAAACCGTTGTCCTACTCCTGACTCTTGAACCGGCTTTCGAAGCGCTCGTCGACGGACGTGGGGACGAGGTCACAATCAGCGTCGACAACATTGCACTCATCGAGGCCTATAGCTCCCGTTTGCTGGAGGTGGGCAGCCCCGCGCTGCAGCGGACCATCCTGGAGGAGATGGCCAGGTACCCGCTCGAGACATTCATCGACGTAACAATGGAAGCCGCCCGGGTTCGAGTCCTTGGTTTCCCGCTTGAGGCGACTCCTTCACCGATGCCTTGACGTCTGCGGAATCGGCGAGCCCTACCCGCTTATGGCGCATGTGATTGTCATTCCCGCGACTCTGAAAACATTCGCGACTAGATAGGGGGGTGTCTCTACGTGGACCCTCCCCTGCCGAGAAATTAATGGCACATTTGAGTTTGCGCTTCTCCAAGCCATCCTCATAGACTACTCGCCTTGTAAAAAAACGCCAGAAAACCATTTAGCATGCTGCAGAAGATTCTAATTTGTGAGGATTTGTAAGTCGAGATAAGTAGCCGCTTAGGGCGGCTCCATGTTTGGAATTAGATCGAACGCCTTCTCATAACAATAGACCTTGCTCCCCCGAGGGCAATGGGATTTCGGGGGAGTGAGTCTATTAATTAGCCCGCTGCGTGATCGGCGCTACTGCAACAACTCAAAGGTCACGGTTACACGGGCGTTGACAGAGATCTGGCCAGGGGCGAATGCGCCGTCGAAATCCGCGGAGGGCCCGGATGCGTTCTGCACAACGTTCTGCGACATCCCTGCGGAGCGCGAACCCCACCAACCGTATCCGTACCAGGACCACCAGCCAACGTGGTCTTCATAAATTGACTTAGCGTTGCCGACGGAGTTCGAGAGCACACCAGCCATCGCCTCAGCTTTCTCGCTAGCGGCCTGAACGGCTAACGCCCGCGCCTGGTCTCGATATTTTCGCAGCTCTGATGTGCGGAAATCGATCCCATGAACGTTGGTGGCCCCGGCTTCGGTGACCGCTGTCAATAAATCCTCGAACACATCAATATCACGCAGGGTTACCACAATCGTGCGGCGCACGTAATACCCGGTGATATCCGTGTAGGGGTAGGAGTCTTCATGCCTGGGCTCGATGCTGATGTAATCTGTTTGGATGTCCTTCGCAGCCACCCCATAGCGCTTGGTGATGGTGATGACTTCCTGAACGCTGCTATCATTTCTTCGTTTCGCCACGCTCAGTTCCCGATGGAAATTTTCCACGCCTAACGTGATAAGAACCTCATCGGGGACTACCTTCACGACGGCTTCTCCGGAGACCGTTATCACTCCAGGATCCGGTTCTACCTGAGTGGGTAGGTCAACCGCGCCTACGAGAAATACGGCACATACAACTGCTAGAATCAATCCCGGTGCTTGTTTCATCGTTCGAACCTCCTTCATAGTGAATATTCTCGTCTGTGTGCGAACATTTAGAGATCAACTATCTTTACTAGCGTGTGTTACAACAATAGGTATAGCGATGCTCTGTGTCCTATTCCCGCCCGAACTGAGGCAATTCGGAGTCAAGTTTATGGCACATAGGATTCAAATGAACCTTTAATCAAATGACGTGCTGGAGTAGACGCAGCGCCTGTTGTCCATCTCGCCAATCTCGGGCATTGCTCCGATGTCGGCTTGCAGGAGCAGGTAAAATAATGAAGGCTCGGGACATTACACTTGATGTGCGTAAAGTGTTCTTTGTTCTCTACGAATTGTGTTGTTTTTCTATTTGAGATTAAAGAAAGGTTAGATTCCTATGGTTGAGATCCATCTTTACGGAAAACTCAGGCGACATGCACCTGGCAGCAGTCCTTCAATGGATAGTGTGATCATCGTCGATCCAATAGAGGATAAAACAATTGAGATGCTCCTTGAGCGGGTGGGAATTGGGGTTGACGAGATCTATCATATCTTTCTAAACTCGAAGCTGCTCGCGACTCATAATACGATGGCAAATTGGTTGGGCTATCAGCAGGTCCGAAAATCTCCGTTTGACTGGGACTTGAAAGTGCCGGTGAAGGATGGCGATCGTATCGGTTTATTCGGGGAAGATATGGCCGCGCTGGTTGTCTAGTTCATCATAAGAAATAAGCGGCATCTCTTCAGGGCCTAGTGAGCTACCTGATGCGGCACTATCCGGGTAGAAAAAAAGACAGGGCGAGATTATCCTCGCCCCGTCTCAGTTTTCAACACTGGTGAAAAGATTCCTCTCTTCCTGCTATCCTCCCGCAATCGCTGGAGCGAAAGCAATTCGATCGCCGTCTTCGACGACCTCATCCAGTTCTGTTAGAACGTGATTACGAATCACGATTTTCACTTCTTCAGCAGGAAGACCCAATATCTGTATAAGATCCGCGGGGGTGACGCCAGGATCAACTTCGATATATCTGGAGCCACCCACGGGCAGATCTGGGAGATACTTCATCAGTGTCGCAAATACTGCTACTTCAACCTGCATCAACGCTAATCTTCATGCACCCAAGCGAAAACCTTATCCAGTTCCTCGTCCGTCATGGACCAGACGACATCGTGTGGAGGCAGTTTCTCATAGCGCATGAATTCCGGCAGACGATCATCCTCTTTGGTGAAGCCGGCCCGCTCATTGAATAGGCGTTCCATTTTGAGGACATCTTTGCCCAGAGCTATTGCGTCATCACCAGTGAGATCCATGCCCATTACCCCAGCGACCGAATCTACCATTCCCTCAAAGCCCGTCTGAATATCAAGGACCGGGAAGGCGATGAACAGGCAGTAACCACTGCTGTCGATGAAGGCTGTTGATGCTTGGAAGGCAAGTGACAAATCTGCCTTACCTTCATCTGTCAGGGGATCTAGTTTGCCACTGACGCCTGCGATCTCAGGAGCGATGGTGTAGCCGGATGTGTGATCAGCTCCCATTGGCGTGGTGGCGTAGGTTACACCAATGCCCTTGATAGCCCGTGGTTCGTAGGCCGGCATCGACTGACCTTTAACCGTCGGTACCCGGTGAACGCCGAAAGCCTTAGCTGTGGCTTCTACACCCTGACCGAGTATACGGCCCATTGGTGTCTTGTTCCGGATCTCATCGAACAGCTTTAAAGCCCCTTCTGCGTCGCCGAACTCGAGTAACCCACCTTCCATCGCAATCGCGATTGAATTTCCAGCCTCGATTGTATCCAGACCAAGATCGTTGCATTCCCGGGTCATACGAGCGATGATTTCCAGATCGTCGATCCCACAATTGGAACCTAAAGAAAAGGCGGTTTCATACTCAATGCATGAGACCAGTGCTTTTCCTGATTCGTCGGGATAGATATTAGAGCACTGGATAATGCATCCTGGATGGCATCCGTGACCTGTCATACCTTCCCCATCCCGCTTCTCCACAACCTCGGCAATCGCTTCGCCGGAGATCTTCGCCGCGCCTTCAAATTGGCCGGCGCTGAAGTTGCGCGTTGGCAAACCTCCTGCCTCGTTGACGATATTCATCAAGACATCGGTGCCGTATGCATTCAACCCGCCGTCTTTCTTGGTTAACCCATGCTCCATAATCGCATCGGCTAATTTCTTCCTGCCCTCTTCAAAGAGCTCCTTATTGGCGATCTCTACTCCTGGCCCGCCGTCATCATCGATCACGATGGCCTTGATGCCGCGTGCGCCAAAGACCGCTCCCAAGCCGCCGCGTCCAGCGTAGCGACCGGGTTTGTTCTCCGGATCGTTGACGGAGATACCGGCGTTGGAGAGTTTCATCTCGCCAGCCTGACCGATCCCGATCACAGCTGTCTTCGGATAATCCTTCCAAAGGAGCTCATCGATCTCATACATCCCTTTTCCCATGAGATCAGAAGCGTCTTTGAACTCCACGCCATCCTTGGTGATCACCAGGTAGTGCCACTTATCCTTTGCGGGAGTTCCTTCCAGGATAATGGCTGCCAGACCGAGTTTGGCGATTTTCTGACCTGAGAGACCTCCTGCATTGCTCTCTTTGATCGTCCCCGTCAGAGGGCTTTTTCCTCCAAAAGAGGTGCGGCCGCTGCTGGGTGCAGCAGGCGTCCCAGTGACCCATCCCGGGGCGATTACCACCTTGTTATTGGGACCCAAGGGATGGCAGGTGGGGGGGACCTCATCAAAAACTATGGCCGATGTCATCCCTCTCCCACCCCACTTTGCCCACTTTTTTGGTACATCTTCATAAGTGGCTTTCAGGTCTGACATGTTGATTCGTACTATTTTTCTTGTCATCATTTCCTCCTATTTTCACTTGAGTTTGATGTTGTCTTTTCATCAATTGTCGAATAAATATTGCGCATGGCGCCTCTTCTATCCAGAGCGTGCGTCAGGGCATCTGACATACGGACGCCGTCACGGTATTGATAAGGCCACATGTGTTGGATAGAAAAAATCCCTACATGGTCACCTTCACACAACGACTCCTCACGGGCTGCGTCAAGTCCCGGGACATCACAGAGAACTGCATTCTTAAAAATGTACCCTTTTTCCTCAGCGGAAATCGCCAGCTTATCTTGCAGGTCACCGATGGTTGGATCTCCATCGAGCACAATTTCGGTTTGGGCTACATGATGACCGCCAGCGTGTCTCGCAATATCACCATAAAGCGAAACGTTAACCGTGATAGAAGGCATTGATAGTCCGATGAGTTAATTTTTCCGATTGTTTTTTAACTCCTCAGAAATCATTCTTAATCAAACCCTGTTCATATTTCTGAGATTAACGTTATCAAAAGAAATTGCCGTAAATTCCAGCCAACCGTCCTGTACATTTATATGATATAGGAAAAGCAAGCAGTGTCAAGTAAAAAGCACAATAATCGCCGTTGATTTAAACGACCAAGGTGACGATCACCCACTATTCAGCAATAAATGTCACAAATAAAGCGCAAATTGAGCGATCGAAAATTCATTCAGAATCGGAAAAATCACAACGATAATTGGTGCCCTTGGATTAATGAGGTTTTCAGTGTCCGTCCTGTCAGACTCCCTTTTATCCACTCCGCTATAAAATCGCGACCAGCTGCTCAATTTTCCAGATTGAAGCAAGATACAGGCAGAGCGTTGGAGCTATGCTCAATGAATGCCTTGTTTCTACACTATGTTTAAGGTGGTACTTTATTGGGGGAGGTTAGAAGTTGGGAAATCCGGGTGGGAATACTAGTTCCACTGTTGTGCCCGGGTTTCCTGAGCCATCCCAATCTGGTGAGGGGCTCAGGAGTTGAATATGACCGCCGTGGGCATCCATTATGGCGCGTGCGATCGAAAGGCCCAGGCCGCTTCCACCATGGTCTCTCGAGCGGGAAAAATCTGCTCGATAGAAGCGTTCGAAAACGTGGGGGAGGTCTTCTGCGGGCACCCCCATGCCTCGGTCTTGCACCCAAATCACGATATGTGGGCTGGACTGTAATACTGGCTTGAACGCCTCATCCATCAGTGGCGCAGGGTAACTCCCACCGCTGGCGTTTGGGTCCTGTTTCATATGGTTAGCATCTCGCATTGTAACGAGAATTCGTTCGTCAGCTGGAGAATGCTTCAGTGCGTTATCCAGAACATTGGTGAGTACCTGGTCGATGCGATCAGGATCTGCGCTCACCATGATTGGTTTTTTAGGGAGTTCCAATTGGATTTGTACTCCACGTCTCTTCGCTTCAGGGGAAAGCTTCGTCTTTGTATCCTCGAGTACGCTTCTGAGATCGAGACTTTCTAGTTTGAGTTTCATTCCCCCGGCATCGACTCGGGTGAGGGTGAGCAAGTCATTTGTCATGCGAATGAGCCTGTCGGTCTCTCTCTCTATTGAGTTGAGGAAGCGATCCCTCACTTCGGGATCTTCGACTGCTCCATCTTGCAGCGATTCCGTCAATCCTTTTATCGCTGTTAGTGGGGTGCGGAGCTCGTGAGAAACGTCGGATATGAACTGAGTGCGCAGTTTCTCGGTTTCCAGTAAACGGCTGCGCATGCTGTCAAACGTCCGGCTGAGTTGGCCCAACTCGTCGGACCGCTCGACGGGAATCGGGATATCGTATACACCGGCCTGCATCCCGCGCGCCGCGTCTGCCAGCACATTTACGGGGCGTAAAAGGTTCCGGCTCAAGGAAAAAGCGAGCAAGCTAGCAAGCGGAATGGCGATGCCAACTGCTAAAATGAGCCTCGTGCGCAGATCGGCCAGAACGGCGGTGATGTCTCGCAACGGGTGACCGAGAAGAAGGACGGCCACCGTTTCATCTTGTTGAAACAGGGGGGTGGCGACGAAAAGCCAGTCCTCATCTTTGATCTTTTCCACGCTGCTGGTGATCTGACCGCCGAAAGCATCTTGCGTGGCGGGGATCTCTTTATAAGGCTCCAGGTCGAGATCTGCAGATGAGATGACGGTTGCCCCCTCCTGGTCGATGAGCAGAAATCGGGTTTCAATTGTGGAGCTGAGTTCGATAGTAATATCTCGTAGGCTGTTCAATTCTTTATTCGAGAGTGGTGATGCAGCCTCGTTTTCGAGGAGATCGGAGGGAGCGATTACCTGAACGTTGAGATTGCCGATGACCTGTTGTTGAATCGCATTGAAGGCCTGTCCGATTTGCGGGTCTGGTACTTCGATATGCAGTTGAGGTAAGAGGCTCTGCGTGATCACGTGCGCCTGGGAGATAAGGCTGTTTTCAAGCGCGTTCAAGAAATAATTTTCTGCGAGAGAGAGCAGCGAGAAACCAGTGATGATTGCGGCGATGAAGATCACTGCTAAATGGCTGAGCAGGATTTTGCTTCTCAAGCTGCGCGCCCAGGTGAAAACGGGGTAACGCTGAAGCGGGGATTTCCTGGAACTATTCGCAGGCATCGAGTCGATACCCCACGCCTCGAACGGTCGCGACCGAGTCGGCGGCGAGCGGATTTACTTCACGCAAGCGAGCGCGCAGCCTGCGTACGGCTGTGTCTACCGCACGTGTATCACCATAAAAATCGTAGCCCCATACTGTGGAGATCAACTGTTCCCTGGTCAGGACGTGCCCCTCGTTACGAAGTAGGGTTTCAAGAAGATCGAACTCCAGGGCGGAAAGCTCTAGAAGTTGCCCATCCCAGTGTGCCTCATGTTTGTCGAGATTCATCGAGAGCGGTCCCTTTTGCAGGGTTGTTTCATTTCTGATCTCCGAAGCTTGAGCTCGGCGTAGGACGGATTTTATACGCGCGATTAGTTCACGTGTGCTGAAGGGCTTTACAACGTAATCGTCTGCCCCGAGTTCCAACCCAACGACCCGATCGATTTCCTCATCTCTTGCTGTGAGCATGATAATCGGAATATTGTCTTCCTTGCGCAGGCTTCGACAAACCTCCAAACCGTCGATCCCCGGAAGCATGAGATCCAGAACGATCAAGTCTGGACGCCTCGCACGTGCGAGTTGAAGCGCTTGTTCTCCATCGCGGGCGACGAGGACTGAGAAGTTAGCTTTCTCCAGGTTATAACGCAGTACATCGACGATTGAAGGCTCATCATCGACAACCAGGATTGTGTATTGCTTGGTCTGAGTGGACATTGGTATTCCTCAACGTCTATTATATAGTTTCTTCTGTGACTATTTTGTGACAGCTTTTCGGCAGGATCGATATAGGAAAAGTGGTTGATCTTTGGAATTTTGTCTACGAAGATGGGACCGAAAAAAGTCGTATGTGCTTTGTGCTGCAGCAAGGGATGCAAGCCTCTTCGGAATCATTGAGAATGGAATAAGATTAGCAATGTGTAACGCCAATGCTTCGCATAGCCATTTATGGGCGTTTGGCCAGACAGCAAGATCGTTTGGATTATTGAGCCATAAAGAACGATCCGCTAAAATCGAGCTTGGCAAATGCTATGGAGGAGCGACAGATTGTTATTAAAAGCGGGCTTTATGTCATTCGGATGCGAATGCCAGAAAATGGTATAGAATAAATCGTCGTGTCTCATGATTTGGATACGCAAAGGAGTGCATCGTATGTGGATCAAACGAAACCTGTTCTTGATGAACATCGGATCGCTCTTGCTGATAGCTGCAATCATCAGTGGGTGCCAATCGGAGCCGGAAATAAAACCTGTAAATACTGAGCCGCCAACAATAACCCTTGAAGCGACGAAGGAGGTTGAGCCGACTGTGAGTGAACCAACTGAAAGCCCAGAGCCAATTCAGAGTCAGCAGGAATTCATCCTCACGAGCGAGGTTTTTCTTGAAGGCGAACCGGTCCCATCTCAATATGCATGTGATGGGGACGACATTTCGCCTCCACTTGAGTGGAGCGGAGCGCCCGACAATACGATCTCTTTGGTTTTGATCATGGATGATCCCGATGCGCCTGTGGGTATGTGGGTCCATTGGGTTCTCTTCAATATCCCCGGAAGTGCAACCATGTTAGAGGTTGGGCTGCCTGCAGATGCAGAACTTACCGATGGCAGTCAGCAAGGGACCAACAGTTGGGGGAGGGTGGGCTATGGTGGACCCTGTCCGCCGAGTGGCGTCCATCGCTATTTTTTCAAACTCTATGCGTTAGACGCGCCGCTCGCGCTGGATGAAAGCGCGACTAAAGAGGTTGTGCTTGCGGCAATGGAAGGCCACATTCTTATGGAGACGGAGTTAATGGGAACCTATAGCGCCTCCGGTGGGTGATTGCTGATCTATTTCAACTAAAAATTCGTCTGCTATACGCATTATGGTTTAAAGGTCGGGCGCTACTGGTAAATTCTTAGATAAATCGAAAGAAGAAGAACCGGAAAAGTAAGATAAACGGACATGCCTCCAATGAATTTCTATCGAGGCGTGTCCGTATTTATTATCAGTAACGTCAAACCTTCCCTTGCTGGATTGGCGGTTTCAATGCCCGCGGATTTACGGATCTAACGCTCAATCTCCTCTTTCAGGCTTTGGAACTCAACCTCGGTGTCATCAAGCTCCGAGAGCACACCTTTCAATTGATCTTCCTCGCTGAGGATAAATCTTCGGTAGGGGGCGATCGCCTCGCGCAGGCGTCCGACAGAGCGTTCAAGCTCGCGCTTGAAATTCTCTGATAGAACCTCACGCAGCGATTCCTGCAATTGCGACATTTTCTGCCGGAATTCTCGCTTCGCCTTACTACGGCGGTAGGGGATAACGGCCAGCCCAAGGATGCCGATGACACCTGCAGCGAGGATCCCCGTGACATCCGCGGCAGCGGTAGTGAGAACAGCGCTGAGGATCAACCCAAGACTTATTGCGCCTACTTCGACCAACCCGACCAGAGCGACGGATTCGCGAACAGATTCTGTTAAGCGTGCCGCCTCGGCTTTCTGGTCAAAACTTGCGATAACTTGATCCGCCTGCGCTCCCACACTATCGAGCAGCTGCCGGCGATTGTATGCAAAACCGCCCGCAGCTTGTTTAGCTGCGTCGCGGAGCGCCTCGGTTTCCTTTCGCCTTCCTAACTCATCCGCCATCAGCCGCCATTGACGCAGCTCCCGCTCCACCAGCCAGTCAATGATCTCTTCGACGTGGTGTTCAATTTGCTGCGGGGTATCACCAACGACTTCGCTCTCAAAGGCGGTACGCATTTTCTTCGAATTGAGCATGTCGCGGATTTTTAAAATGCGCAATCGGTCGTCGAGGAATTCTTCGCCTCTCATCCGCATCGAGAGCAATTCTTTTTCAATTCGATCCAGGTGACGTCCAAACTCCGCCTGTGTGTCGCTTTCAAAGAGCTCGAGCTGATTCTGGACTTTCTGTAGCGTAGCAGAATCATCCGCTAATACATCCACTCGTTTCTGAGCGAGGTCTTTATATTGCCTGGCGATTTTTAAACTTACGCCGAGTGGATTAAGCAGTTTTAAGTTGATGATACTTTCCTTCGAAAGCGTATCTTGCAGATATTCCTGGAAACGTTGAAATGGTTCGGTTTGTTTAGAATCCGAGTCATCCGCTTTCAATTGCTGTGCTGCGCGAGCGGAGAGTTGGAAGAGCTCGGGTTCAAAATCCAGCAAGCGCTGAACTTGATTGCTGACGAAGGAAACGACTTCATCAATGGCTTCAGCATCCTGAAGAATGTCGATTTTATTGATGATCACGACGACTTTTTTGCCCCACTTACGGATGTTTTCCAGGAATTCACGTTCACTCTCCGTGAAGGGTCGATCAGCCGATGTGACGAAGATGACCATATCGCTGCGGGGGACGAACTCTCGGACGATGGCTTCATGATGGCGCATGACGGCGTTTGTCCCCGGGGTGTCGACGATGTGTACTTCACGCAGGATCTCCGCCGGATAACGCACGACGCGTACATCATCATTGATGAACTCCGGATTTCCTGGTTCGCCATGTTTTACGATGTAAATCCTATCCGTCGTTGGCGTTACGCCCTCTTTAAGGAAACTCTCCCCAAGCAAAGCGTTAATGAGCGCGGATTTTCCGGAGTTAAATTCACCGACGACGACGAGCAGGAAGAGTTCGTTGAGTTGATCGAGAGCCTGATGCAGGTGCTCGCTATCACTCGTTTCGATCTCCCAGCCATTAAGAATTTGAAGCAATCTACGAATGAGATCTCTCTCGCGCTGCCAGATCGCACTCTGATATTCATTCAGGAGCCGTAATATCGACATCCTAGTTGTTCTCCTCTTGGGTTACTTTCGATGACTCATAAGTAGGTTTGTACTTGGATTCTATTGTAATCGCCCGAGCGCTTTCTCCAAAGGGTAGGGAATGTTTTTCGCTGCTGATGCGTTCGATAGGTTCCGCTCTCATGAATCTTTCGGTTTCCCCCGTAGGAGCATTGGGGTCTACCCGTACACGGAGAAGCCATGTAACATTTTCGTGGGTTTATCGTTAATATGAGTGAAGAGAGTATTCAAACACTGGATGATGCTCGTTTGATAGAACGAGCAAAGCGGGGTGAGGTAGAGGCCTTCGGCTGCCTGTACGAACGCTACCTCGAGTCGATTTATCGATATATTCGTACTCGGGTTGCTGATGACCGAACCGCCGAGGATCTCACAGAGACCGTTTTTTTACGGTCTTTCGAATCGCTCTGTCGTTACAAAGAGAAAGGCTTACGATTCTCTGCTTTCCTGTACCAGATCGCTCGTAATCTGCTGGTGGACCATTACCGGCAGAAGGAGGAAGAACTACCGATTGAAAGCGCAGACCAGATCAGCGTTTCGCCCTCAAGGATTGACGACATAATCGTCATTCAGGACCAAGTGGATCGCTTGCGGGTAGGTCTGGAAGCATTACCGGAGGAGTATCGAGAGATTATTCGGCTGCGGGTGTTACTCGAGCTCTCAACAACGGAATGCGCAGAGTGGATAGGACGCAGCGAGGGCGCTGTGCGAGTCTTATTACATAGAGCGATGAAGGCGTTGAAGCGCCAAGTAGTTAAAGATAATGAATAGCAAACTTGATTGGGTAATCGATGAATGTCTCTCCCGAGTTCAGACTGGGGATGAGACGGTACAGGACTGTGTTCAGGAGCATCCTGAGCTGAAGGATGTCCTGGAGCCTTTGCTCGCGCTTGCCATTCAAGTGAACGAAACACTTGCTCCTGAAATGCCGGATCCACAGTTTGTACGCAATGCAAAACTCCGGATTTTGAATCGGGTCAAAGCCTCGGTGGCCTCAACAGCATCCGTGAAACCTCAACCCAAGCGCCCATGGCGCATTGACTTCCGCAGTCGTCGCTGGTCGACAGTAATAGCTGGCGTTGTGATCGCGGCCATGCTCTTCGGGAGCGGCATCGGGATGAAACAGGCTTCCGCATCTGCGCTGCCGGGAGATTCTCTTTATCCCATCAAGCGAGCAGGTGAGGAGATCCAATTAGCACTCAGCTTTTCAACCGACGGAGATATAGCGCTTCTCTATGAGTTCGCGGATTCCCGCCTGGAAGAGGCACAAACGCTATCTGAAGAGGGGCGCTTCGATGATCTCGGAATGGCTCTTGAGGGCTTTGAAGATGCCATGAGCACGCTCGAAGAGATCGCGCAAGAGGGTGAAGTTGGCGAAGGCAAATTGGACCTTGCAAAGATTCAGTCGAAGCATGAGAAGCATATCCAGGTTTTAGAACGGGTGCGAGACCAAGTGCCTGAGCATGCCCGCGAGGCGATTGATCGGGCTATCGAACGATCCGGCCATTCCCAGGAAGTGCTGAAGGTTATCCATGAAGGCGGAAAGCCAAGCGATTTTGCACCAGGTCAGAATAAAGATAAACCGGATAACGGTAAGGATAAACAGAAACCGCAAAAGCCTGAGAAACCAGAGAAGCCTGAGAAGTAGTCTTAACTACGGCTCCAGCAACCCCATTATTTAATTCGTTTCTCCTCCACATACTTCGAAATGGTAACCCTAGAGCGCATGGTTTCAGCTGTTGAAACTTATGTTTGCTGGAACTATTTCAGCGCAAGTGATATCGCTGACAAAGTCATTTTCTTTAATTTTCCCCCACATCCTCCGGATTGAACATCAAGCGCTCAGCTTAAAAATACAATCCAAATCCGAGAAGGATGAGACATCGTTATTTAGAATCTTTATCCCAATACAGCGCAATACAGACTAAATTGAACAGAGCCCGGCTTTGCTAGTTGGACTCTCATGGCATCGCAAGGGTAGCCATTCGGAAGGGGCTGCGGGGGGGAAAGAAACATTGCAGCAACTCTCGACACCAACATCTTAGCTGGCGTTGTGAACAATTCGAATAATCTTCCCCCAAAATCCCCCGATACTCCCTCCGCTCTGCTTCAGGGATGCACGCGAGGGGACTTTGGGGACCTTATCATCCCGAGCTCGCCTGCGCTGAGCCCTTTGGATCCAATTCTTTTCGCTCAGGATAAACTAAGCCGA
>DAOWMX010000032.1 GCA_030642885.1 Anaerolineales bacterium
CGATTTCAAAGAAATCGCGCCGACCTCCAAGGGCAAGCTTCTGACGTACACTGTTATCGAACAGCTTCCCTGGGGCATGGATGAACGAGGGCGTGTTCTCGGTGTGGTTGAGTTCGACAATGGGGT
The DNA here is from genome assembly GCA_030642885.1 of Anaerolineales bacterium. Taxonomy (GTDB): domain Bacteria; phylum Chloroflexota; class Anaerolineae; order Anaerolineales; family E44-bin32; genus E44-bin32. The sequence continues at coordinate 127 of DAOWMX010000032.1, forward strand.
GAAGGCGCTCGGCTTAATTAAGGATGATGCGCCGCGCATTGGCATGAAATTGAAGGTGAATTGGGAACCCGTGCGAGAGATGGGGGGCGATGAGATCTTTGGCCTCACCTTTGAAAAAACGAAGTGATCTCTTCGGGTAGGCGCTTTGGATTTTCTATGTCGAGGGGATACTCTGCGAGAAGGACATCCGCTAGCAGGACGCAGTTACTGGTGAGCGTCGCTGGTGGAACCTGTTGGCGTTGTGAAGGAGTCAAAGTCGCACAAAACCTCCCCTTAGAACGCTAACATTGATCCAAGCGAGAGCACCGTGATAGTTAACCACGGTGTTCAGGGTTTCTGCCATATCAGCGACGGCTTCTCCCGCCAGTCTTATTCGTGGGAGAGATAACAATGTCCTTCATTTCACCATAGAAAGGTACGCCATTTCCTTGGACGAGCATTAACCCTTCACGATTCCAGTATTCGAAAACTGGGGCTTAAGACCGACTGGGCTCCTTGTGAAACTAGTACAGAAATTGAAGATGTTGGTGGCGTAAGGAATACATGAGCAGTGTTTTGAATGGTTCTTGAAGCTATGATTGACTACAGATCTGATGAATCTATACTCCCCAAACTAATGACAACAGGAGAGGAGAGGAGCAACTCATGAAGATTATTGACTTGACAATACCGCTTGGAATAGGAACGCCCCCCTGGCCGACCTATGAGCCGCTTCAAATCAAATACTTTAAGCGCCTCGCCCCGAATGGAGCGAACGGCCAGATTGTCACACATTCCAATCACCTGGGCACGCACCTGGATGGGGAGATCCATTTCTACACGCCGGGCAAGGACATCGCCGAACTCGACTTCGATTTCCTGCACGGCCCGGGCGCCATTGTTGACCTCTCAGATGCCGCCGGCGATTACGACATCTACACTTCCAAGATGGTCGAGGAACGTGTCGAGGTCCGAGAAGGTGACATCCTGCTCATCCACACCGGCTATCACCGCTATGGTTGGGACCAACCGATCGCTGATGAAATCCGTTATATGGTGAAGCATCCTGGTCCGGACCGCGAGTTCGCAGAGTGGTGCAAAGATAAAAAACTGAAATGGCTCGGGGTGGATTGCGGCAGCGCCGATCATCCAATGAATACCATCATCCGGACGTGGATGCCGCGCCAGGCAAAAGAAGCGCAGGCGCATTTCCAGGCGAAGTATAAGAAATCGATCGAGGAAGTGTTCACGGATGACAAGTACCAGCTCATGCATATCGAAATGTTCCCTGAAGGGATCATCCATGCCGAATGTCTCGGCGGGGATATTGATCTGCTGCTTAATGAGCGCGTTGAGATCGGATGCTTTCCGTGGCGTTTCGTCGATGGCGAGTCGAGCATCGCCCGCATCGTAGCTTTTGTCGACGATGATCACTACGCAAAGCTCATGGAGAAGAAGGCTTCCTACGATAAGACGAAATTCGGTGATTGTGTATGCCAGAGGCCGCAGAAATAAGAGCGGCCTTGACGAAACTGGGATTAAACAAAAGGGATGTGCAACGATTGACTCAAAGGTAAGATACGAGTCATTTAAGCCAATGACAACTATTCATCACTGCTTGAGAGGTGGACATGAAATTGCCGCTGCCTGAACTTCCACAATTTGACTATATCAAAGCCGAAAGCGCAGAGCGGGCGATCGATTTGCTTCAAGAGAAAGGGGCAGCGGCGAGGATTCTCATGGGCGGCACTGATCTTCTCGTTCGAATGCGAAATGGCGCTTTGGCCCCCACCGTCCTCGTAGATATAAAGAATTTACCAGGTATGAGCGCTATCTCATTTACCAAGAAGGACGGTCTCACCGTGGGCGCTGCAGTGACGATGAACGCTCTCGCTCGAAATTCGGATGTGCTCCATCACTATCCGCTCTTGGCTGAGGCTGCAGAATCGGTTGCCTCCTATCAGCTTCGGAACCGGGCGACGGTCGGAGGAAATTTATGCAACGCCTCACCCGCGGCGGACACAGCCCCGGCCGCTCTCGTTTTGGAAGCCGAGCTAACTGTCATGGGTCCCAAAGGAGAACGTACGATCCCGGCCATGGAATTTTTCAAGGGACCGGGCGTCAACGCGCTGGAAGCGGGCGAGTTTCTAGCCCGAATAAATTACTCCAACCCGCCGAAAGGATGGAAAGGGCGTTATATGAAGATCGGACGCAACGCAGGAGGCGATCTGGCTATCGTCGGTGTTGCAGTGATGGGTTACCCCGATAAGGATGCGCCTTCCGATTTCCGCTTCCGGATCGCACTTGCATCCGTCGCTCCCACTACCATTCGAGTTCATGAGGCGGAGGAGATCCTCGCACAGAACCCCATCACAGAAACAGTGATCGGGATGGCAGCCGAGGCGGCCCAGGAAGCAGCGACACCGATCGATGATGTGCGTGCCTCGGCCCGCTACCGCAATGCGATGGTCAAAGAACTCACCCGGCGAGGTTTGGTTGATGTCTGGTCGTCGCTTAAGAAGGAGGCCTAGATGAAAAAGCATATGATCTCCTTCACTATTAATGGGGTTGAGGAAACCCGCGAGGTTCCCTCCAATATGACCTTGCTCACATTCCTTCGCGAGCACTTAACCCTCACAGGAGTGAAGAGCGGCTGCGATGCTGGTGAATGCGGCGCTTGTACGGTTCTGATGGATGGAGAACCCGTTAACGCCTGTATGGTTCTGGCAGCGGAAGCGGATGGCGTCAATATTCGCACAGTTGAGGGGTTGGCGAGCGAAGGTAAGCTCGATCCGCTTCAGGAAGCTTTCATTGAATTGACGGGAACACAGTGTGGATTCTGCACACCGGGGGTTCTCATTCAAGCACGAGCTCTTTTAGATCGAAACCCGCACCCGACAGTGGATGAGATTAAGAACGCTCTCAGAGGAAATCTATGCCGCTGTACCGGGTACACAAAAATTGTAGAGGCGATCCAAGCCGTTGCCCAGGAGGGAAGTTAACATGGCTGATTCTAGAGACATGAAAACTGTACCCTCACCGATTGGAGAAAGCGTGCCTCGCATCGACGCGCTTGAAAAGGTAACCGGGGAGGCGGTGTTTACGGATGATCTCCAGTTCGGCCCTGGACTTCTGCACGGGCGTGTTGTGCGAAGCCCTCATCCGCATGCGCTGATTAAGCATGTTGATGTGAGTAAGGCGCTGGCATTGCCTGGCGTGCGAGCCGTAGTCACCGGTGAGGAATGCGAAGAGCACATCGGACTATATCTTAAAGATCGATACATCTTCTGCCGCGACCGCGTGCGCTTTGTCGGTGATCCCGTCGTAGGTGTAGTGGCCACAACCGATGCTATCGCTGAGGAAGCCTGCCGGCTGGTTGAAGTCGACTATGAGGTCTTAGAGCCGGTTGTGAATCCTCTGCGTGGCATGGACCCCGACGCCCCGCTCTTGCACCCCGACCTAGGAACGTATGGCGTTGTTGATTTCATCGATCCTAAACCAGGCACGAACGTTGCCAATCATTTTAAGGTCAGGAAGGGTGATGTCGAAAGCGCATGGAAGGAATGTGAGGTCATTGTAGAACGTGAGTTTCAGGTGCCGCATGTGCAGCATGTGCCTATTGAAACTCATGTGGCTGTCGCACAGTTCAATCGAGCGGGGAAAATCACAATCTGGAGCAGCAGTCAATCACCGTTTGCCCAGGCAACCTCATCGCCGAAGCTCTGGGTATATCGCAGGGTGATATTCGCGTCATCGCGCCCTATGTTGGCGGCGGATTCGGGTCAAAAGCAGGCGTCTCTGTGGAAGGAACCGCCGTCGTGATGGCGAGGGCTGTCCCTGGCCAGCCGGTCAAGGTTCGTCTAACCCGGGAAGAGGAGTTCTTCTGCTCTTTCGTCCGCCAGGGATTGATTGCCAAGACAAAGGTCGGCGCGAAAGCGGATGGTGAAATCCTGGCCATGAAGACTAACTATTATTGGGATGCGGGCGCATATACTGAGTACGGGGTAAATATTACGCGCGCTAGCGGCTATTCATCTACAGGTCCCTATCGGATTCCCAATGTGGAAACTGATTCGTATTGTGTTTACACCAATCACCCGGTTGGCGGTCCAATGCGCGGCTTTGGAATGCCCGAGATTCACTGGGGGATTGAGCAAATAATGGACATCGTAGCCGATGAACTGGGCATGGACAAAGTAGAATTCCGCTTGAAGAACTGCCTGCGCAGCGGCGATGCGAACGTCACCGGCATGATCATGCACCCGATCGGCCTTACAGAGTGTATTGAAAAGGTAAAGCAGGCCATCGACTGGGGGATTCAGGAAGCTCCAAGCGCAGCTCACAAGTTGCGTGGCAAGGGTTTGGCTATCGCCTGGAAAGCGCCGGCCATGCCTCCCAACGCTGGCTCTTCGGCATGGCTGCGTCTGAACGAAGATGCCACGGTGTCATTGGGGGTTGGAGGTCAGGAGCTAGGGCAGGGAACGTTCACCGTTGCGGCGCAGATGGCTGCCGCGGCTCTCGGCGTTCCCTTTGAGTGGATACGGATAAGTGCACCTGTGGACACGAAGTACAGCCCTTATGAATGGCAAACCGTCGCCAGCCGATTAACGTGGTCGATGGGGAATGCCGTCGTCGCCGCGGCTAAAGACGCGCGCCGACAGATTCTTGAGATCGTGGCTGCTCACTGGGATGAGGACCTCGAGCACCTTGATATCCGCGACGGCCAGGTGATCTCGTATCGCACCGAAGAGGTTATGCCCCTGGAGAATATGGTTGTCTATGGTTTGCCTATGCCTGACGACCAGGGTTGGCGCGGCGGACCTATCATCGGGCATGGGAAGTTCATGCCGTCTTACGTTACCTCCTTGAGTAATGAAACCGGCCAGGGTAAAAGGGCAGTTGTTCACTACACCACAGGATGCCAGGCGGTTGACCTCGAGGTGGACACACAAACCGGACAGATTACCATACTGCGGGTGGCTTCAGCATTCGATGTTGGCAAAGCAATTAACCCCGATCAGGTGCGCGTACAGATGGAGGGCGGCATCGTCCAGGGTATAAGTACGGCGCTGTTTGAGAGTCTGAAGTATGAGGATGGGGTCCCGCACGCCTCAAATTTCACTGACTATCGGATCGCGACATCTGAGGATATGCCAGGCGAGATAATCTCGATCATCGTTGAAGTTCCTCAAGATGACGGCCCTTGGGGCGCTCGTGGAGTTGGCGAACATCCCATGATCCCGACTGCGCCGGCGATCGCAAATGCAGTCTATGATGCCGTTGGGATTCGCATCTTTGAGATGCCGCTTACGGCTGAAAAAGTATTTCTCGCCATTCAAGATCAGGGCGCAAAACCGTAATCGAGATGGTGGGAGCACGATCCATTGCCTCTCCGACTCTTGATTGGCTTCGGGATCCCAAGCCAGCCCGGGTGCTGCACGTTTTCAAGGACGCTTGTAACCTGATCGCTGAAGATGGCGAGATCCTCTCCCTCGTCATGCCTACTATCGGTGACGGACCCTTCAATATCATCCTCGGTCCTTTAGAATTCTCCGATCACATCTCGGCCGAATCCGCTGTGAGTTTTGATAAAGGGCAGATCCGAATCGGAGCGCTTGAAATCGCGCTTACGCCTGCTCAGGTCTGGCAGCCGCGTTTCGATTGGGAGTCTTTCCGGGACAGGCAGGACTCCTTATCCCTTTCCGCCGGTGCGCTGAGAGAAGTTCTCGTTAAAGTAGCGCCAGTTGACAGCTTCGTTCAATTGATTCGTTCCGGGGAGAGCCCTGTGCGAGAAATCGAGGCGCAGATACTCCTGTCTGCACAAGAGCCGGCGCGCTTTTTATTGCAGGGTCTTCTCCGCGGGGATGAAGAACTTTGCCGTGCGAGCGCAAGGAAATTGGCTGGCCTCGGCGCAGGTTTAACCCCGGACGGTGATGACTTCATGATGGGCTGCATCCTGGCATTGTGGGCATGCTGGGCAGGGGAGGGTGTGGAGCAGGCCGTAAATTGGGTCTCGCTGGAAGCTGGTCCGCGGACGACGCCGCTCGCGGCAGCATGGCTGCGGGCTGCGAGCCGGGGCGAATGTTCTGTGCGTTGGCACGACTTGCTGCAAGCGATTCTCATAGAGAATGAAGAAAACATACGAAGTGCAGCACGGGCAATCATTCAGCAGGGCCACACATCCGGTGCGAGCGCCCTGGCGGGTTTTACTGCTGTACTCACGGGAGAGGCACAATAGGTACTTCACCTCTAAACTGCACGTATATCAACTCGGATGCGTTCGCACATGAGTTGGTCCTCTAGTTTGTCATTTCAAACCTCCAGGGGAGGTGAGAAATCCCTAAGGCGAGATGAATCAATCTAAATATCAAAAAAAAATGCTCGATCGCCGTTTGATAGTCTTATCAGGATGAAGTCAAAGAAACCGCTTATAAGGAATTGACCATCATTTCAAGGAATCCGAGGAGCTTAGCTTATGGCGGGTGCCTGCTGTCATCCGATTACTCTTCATGCTCTCTCGTTGGGTCGATCTCATGGACTGGATTCTATGTTGTATGATAGAGATGTGCCGAGAATGTCACGAACGGTCATTCCTCCCCTTATTTAAGCATCCACGCAAGTCGTTCGTCGAACCGTATTTGGTCTAACAATTATGGCGAATATCCTATGAGAGTTCTCTTACCTAACCATTTCCCCCTTGAGGGATCGGGTAGCGGCATTTACACACAGAACGTCGCCCGTGAGATCACAAACAAGGGTCACGAAGCGCTCGTGGTCACACCTGCTCATGACGAGCAGGGTGGTTTTCCCTTTGAGGTGCGCACCATCCTGTTCGCCCCGGATGGGGCTGAGGACATTAGTAAAAGACGGCTACCATTCAACTTCCCATGCTTCACTACGCATCCACTCAGCACGACAACATTTGCGGATTTGGACGACAGCCAACGCCATGCCTACGTCCAAGCCTTCCAGGCGGCCATCGATTCGGCGGTGCTCGATTGGAATCCTGAGGTGATCCATGCCCAACATCTGTGGGTCACTGGCTACGCGGCACATAAGGCGGAGATACCCTACGTCGTCACGGCACATGGAACGGATTTGATGGGCTTTCGCATATATGAAGATTGGAAGGCGATGGCGCTGGAAGGGGCTCAACATGCTCAAACTGTGATCGCCATTTCCAAACAGGTCGCACGCGACGCGATTGAGCTTTATGGGATCCCTGAGGAGCGTGTGCGGATCGTAATGAACGGATTTGATGAGAATATCTTCCATGTCATGTCCGTCGACCGGTCGAAGGTGATGACGAGATATGGCATATCTGAAGACCCCGGACACCTGATCACATTCGTCGGGAAGCTGACGGAGTTTAAGGGCGTCGATGTGTTGCTCGACGCGGCGTGCATCTATGAGCGGGAGCTGGGTGATGTCGTGACGCTTATCATCGGTGATGGCGCGCTACGTCTGCAGCTGGAGGCACAGGCTGAGCGGCTGGAGTTGGATGGGGTTCACTTCCTCGGTCACCAGCCGCAACCTGCGGTCGCGGAGATCCTGAACTCCGCCGACATCTCCACCGTACCGTCACGGATAGAGCCTTTCGGTCTCGTCGCAGTGGAAGCACTGGCATGCGGCACTCCCGTCGTTGCCACAAACGAAGGTGGTTTACCTGATTTTGTAGATGAACGTGTGGGCGCGCTGGTAGACGTCGATGACTCCACGGTTTTAGCAGAAGCAATCATCAACGAAATTCGATCCAAGTCGAAAGCGACGAAAGGACCCTTCGCTGCAGCGTATGCGCTGAAGGACTTTTCATGGTCTGGGCAAGTGGATAAGATGATCGCTATCTACCAAGAAGCGATCGAAACCAACTGAGAGGGTACCAAAGAGAAATTACGATCAACGGAGAATGCCATGAGTACTTTAGGGAGCAGGAAAATCGCCCTGGGCCTCATCACACGCTACTTCCACGATCCAATGCCCATCCACAGGTTTTTAGACAACACCATGAAGTTCGGTCATCACATCGATCAAGTCATCGTTGCCTACTCTCACGGTGTTAAACAGGAAGCCGTGGCATCCATTGAAGAACGGACAGGCATAACTATTGTGGAGGCAAACGGCGACGCCAACATGCGCAGTCGGTTGCTCTTCGCAGGCCTAAGTATCGATGAGGTGGATGGTCTGCTTGACGTCCCCAGTTGGCCGCGATACCAGGAGGTCCCCTACGGTGCATACCGCAACGCAGTCCTCATCCAAGCGCTCCTAGACGGATTGGATTATTTGCTCTTCTTCGATACGGATGTTCAACCCGTCGTGCTGACTGCCTTACATGGGAATAAGCCCTTTTGGCAGGAAATCGACTTCGTAGGGACGCATATGGCTTCCCTCAGCGAGGAGCGTGTCGCGGTCACAACCAGTGAGTATTCAGGCTACTACATCATCCCGCCGATGTCCTTCGAGGGTCTCGGCGACCTGCTTTTTGGTCTCGGAAAAGGGATGGCACTCGAGTACATGGAGGACTGTCATACGCACGGTTGCCTGAATCTTGGCCCAGCTTCTCCCGGACCTCCCACTTTAACAATTAAGCCACTCGGAGGGAATCTGGGCCTCAGTCTAGATTCACCTCGGCGACTTGCTCCCTTCTTCTCAACGATTTATACAACCAAAGGTGTGTGCATCAAGGGGCGTGGTGAGGACACCTTGCTGGGCCAGACTCTCTCCGACAAACATGGTCAGATAATCGATGTGGACCTGCGCGTCTTTCATGATACCTTTGACGACTTTCCACGTACTCCGGATGTCCGCAGACAAACCGTGCGCGATCGGTTCTTTGGTGCCTGTCTTGGTTGGATCGGGCGTAACCCTTTCATGACTTGGTATCTGAATGGGCGCGGCCGATTGGAAACGAGTTTCAAAGCGGAAATCAACCACCAGAGGCTGGGATTGAGCATCGGCGGAGAAAAAGCTGCGGAGTTCCTAAATGATCCTCGCTTATTGGAGCTCCCCGCCGCGTTTGAGGATTCGTATGAAGTGCTCCCACAGACGATTGATCGCTACCACCGTCTCATGCATGGGTGGAAGGCATTGCTCAACGCACTTGCGCCGGAAGTGGCTCCGCATGAGCAGGTGAGCGAGGACGATCAGCAGCTACCTCTCGCTTCTTGAAGTGATCTGCTTGACATTTAGAAATGGTCGTCCGTTTCCTTGCATCCTGGAAGTCCTTACTGTAGAAAGGTAAGAGACGCCGCGTAGTCGCGAGCAGACGAAATTACGTGCCACTTGTGATTCGCGATTTGTTTGTCGAAAGGAGAGAGCGGACGCTCATCACAGAATCCCGATTGTGATCGATCGCCGTAAACGAACATGAAGATAGTGATGGTCATCCCAACATATTGGTCTCGCGAGAAAGCAGTGGGCTGGCAGCCGGGCGACATTGTATACGACCACCCCACACCCATCGATCAGGAAGGTACATTAGCCAAGACGCTAGAATCGCTCAGGGTTCTGGATGACAAAGATTTTTCGCTTGTTGTGCTTGCGTGTTCAACAGCGCCCGATATCGAGAGAGATGTCGAGGATCGCGCCAATGAGCTGGTACGAGAGGTCGATTCCCCCGTCGAAACCTTCGTCATCTCACACTCCCACTTGCGTGCCATGCACCAAGCGTTAAGAGAGGCAGAGCGAGACGATCTTATCGATGTTCTCTCGCTCGCAGGATACTCCAACGTTCGCAACATGTGCCTTTTCATACCGTATGTCCTCGGCGCCGAGATAGCCGTCCTTATTGACGACGACGAATTCATTGATGACCCCAAGTTTATTTACAAGGCACGCGAGTTCATCGGCAGCCGCTTTATGGGGCAAACGATCGACGGCGTCGCTGGATACTACTTGAACGCGAAAGGTTCCTATTACGACGACGTTCCGGAAGAGATCCATTGGATGACGTATTGGGATCGCTTTGGCAGCAAGCGTGAGGCTTTCGATAAAATTATTCCAGGAGAACCACGATTAAAACTTACGCCTTTTGCTTTCGGTGGTTGCATGGTTATCCATCGTTCACTCTTCAGGACTGTCCCCTTCGACCCTCGCATTACGCGTGGGGAGGACACGGATTACGTACTGAACGCGCGAATGTTTGGCTTTAATTTCTTCCTCGATAACGAGCTCTACATACAGCACCGACCACCCTTGAAAACACATCCGACGTGGCAGCGCTTCCGGGAAGACATATTTCGACTTCTGTACTCCAAGGCAAAGATCGACGGCCAGACCGAAGAGGTGAATATGACACTCGTCGAGGCGGAGGATTTAGATCCCTATCCCGGTGAATTCCTGCGAGATACACTCGATGACAAGATCCTTAAGACCAATCTGATCCTCGCTCTTGACTACCTCACGGACGACCGGGTGTCTGACGCTAAAGAAACTATTCGCAACATCTGGTTGGCGAAGACTAAAGCAATCCCCATAGATAATCCTTTCGAGGCCTATTTACACTTCCAAAAACGCTGGCGCGCGCTGCGGAGACTCACGAGCCGTGGTCTAAGCGTTCCGTTCTCCTCCATCATTAAGACGGGGAACATCCGCCTTGAGGAGGTGGCGCGAGCGACTGAAGTCATGCGTGCCGAATTCGAGCAATTAGATGATGAAGCGCTTCTTCTTCTGATTAAAGATATTCCGCTGTTCAAAGGTCTCCACCCGGATCAGATCCAGGCGCTGCTCTCCATTTGCAAACGTGAATTCTTTGCCAAAGATGACGTTGTAATCACAGAAGGCTCGAAGGAGCACGCGCTCTTCGTCGTCACAAAGGGGAAAGTTCGTATCACTTTGGGCAACGATTCCGAGGAGTCCATGGAGTTGATCGACTTGGGAGTGGGGGAGACGTTAGGAGAAGTCTCCCTGCTTATTGACGCCCCCCATTCAGCTACGGTTACGGCGTTAGAGCCGACGGAGGTCATCACCTTCACGCGCAGGTCCCTTGAGGACCTCATGGCGGGTTATCCCCAGTTGGCCGCGGAGGTCTGGCACCGCCTTGCTCAGTCGCTCAGCGGCCGTTTGCGCCATTCGAACGAGCGCTACCTCTCGCACATCCGTGACACGTACGACGTCGCCGATGATCTGATCGGCACGCAACCGCTCGAGGATCTCTGACTGGGAGCGGTCTTAAGGCACGGAGCGAAAGATTTTCGACTAACATCCGGAACGATCACCTTCCAGAATCACACATCCGATGCGAGCGCCCCGGCGGTTTTTTACACTGTACTCATGGGGGAGGTGCAGTTGCCAATCTAACAGTGATATCCCTCGAGAATCTGCCTAACAACCCTTACCTAGTGGCATCAATTTCAATGGATCGAGTTTGGGTTTACTTCTCATCGATCGTGTCTTGACTGAGGTATCGCCGAGGGTTGGGTAGTTGAAGGAATGGAAGAGTCTCGCTGAACGTGTGGTGGTGAGCGGAGCGTAAGATCAATGATGTCAAGAACGGCACTGGTCAAACGCACTTAAAACTGATATGATTTCAGCTAGAAAGTTGCATGTAAGTTCTGTCTGGAAGTCGAAAGATCAAGGCCTGAGCTTCATCGGCTCAGGTCGGTTTAGTTCAGAACAACGACCGCCGGGAACGAGACAAGCAACTCAACAGTGTTTGCCGTAAGGAGGCAATGTAAAATGTCGGAACGAGTTCTTGGTACGGTCAAATGGTTCAATGGCAGCAAGGGTTACGGATTTATCGAGCGTGAAGAAGGAGAGGATGTCTTTGTCCACTTCTCGGCAATCCAGGGCGATGGCTTTCGGAATCTAGAAGAAGGCCAGCGCGTGGAGTTCGAAGTTGAACAAGGCGAGAAGGGTTTACAAGCCGCTAACGTCGTGGCTGTCTAGTTTAACTTAACCCTAATATAAAAGCCCCCGCATAGCGGGGGTTTTTATTTTTGTGCGCCCGGCATGGGCGTTGACTAGAGGGTGAAAGACTCTTCCCGAAAGGGACATCGAGATGATGTACGGAGGTTGATCGCACCAACCGTTAGCTGACCCCACTCCGCTGCGCTGCGGGGACTTTGAGGCAAGGGCGTCGTCGCGAGGCGGGGTCTGAAGGAAGCCGTAGGCAAACCTGCGACCTGAGGGACACGAACCCCATCAGAGGCTGTGAGGCCGGGCGAGTTGGCAAATAACAACGAAGCCCTATGCGATCAAAGGCCAAAACAGTAAATAGGGCAGGTGTGCAGGGAAAGTCAACGTTCTTACCCGGGGAGGTCTGCGTCGTGTCCTTGAAGGGACTGAGGGGACCGAGAGGTCTTCTGACCGCGGCGCAGAAGTCAGCACATCGTCCCAATGTCCTTGGGGAGAGGGCATAGTACCAGCTAGGTGCTACCAATCCGCTGGGAAGGCCCGAACGTTAAGCGGGGTGAGTACTTTCCAGCAGAGCGTCTGGACAGCTGTGAGCAGTTCGAGAGACGAGCAAAGAAGGCAGACTTCCCCGGATAGGGGACCTGGAGGGAAGGCGAAGGCGGTGAAGCCGTCGGGATCTTCCTTGAGGGCCGAGCAGTCTCCGACACGAGACGAAGGAAAGTCCGGCG
>DAOWMX010000155.1 GCA_030642885.1 Anaerolineales bacterium
ATTTTACGGAAATACTCGCGTGCCTGCGTCTCCAGGCGATTGGTCATCTGCTCGACGTAAAATGAGCCCCCCAGAGGGTCGATCGTATTGGCCACACCGGATTCCTCGGCGATGATTTGCTGTGTGCGCAGCGCGATTGTCACAGCGTGTTCGGACGGCAGCGCAAGAGCTTCATCCATTGAGTTGGTGTGCAGCGACTGGGTTCCGCCGAGAACTGCGGCGAGGGCTTGGACAGCAACGCGGACGATATTGATCTCCGGTTGTTGAGCAGTCAGGCTGGCGCCCGCAGTTTGCGTGTGAAATCGCAAGATCCAGGAGCGTGGATTCTGCGCACCGAAGGTATAACGCATCTCATGTGCCCATATGCGCCGCGCGGCGCGATATTTTCCGATCTCCTCGAAGAAATCATTGTGGGCGTTGAAGAAGAAAGAAAGCCGAGGGGCGAAGCTGTCAATGTCTAGCCCACGCTCCACACTCCAACGGACATACTCTAATCCGTCTATGAGCGTGAATGCTAATTCCTGCGCCGCGGTCGAGCCGGCTTCACGGATGTGGTATCCAGAGATGGAGACCGTGTTCCAGAGGGGCAGGTTCTCGGTTCCGTATTCGATCGTATCGATGACCAGCCGCATGGACGGATCGGGTGGAAAAATGTATTCCTTCTGGGCAATATATTCTTTCAAGATGTCGTTCTGCGTCGTTCCGCGTAGTTGATCCGGTCGCACTCCCCGCTTCTCCGCGGCCGCGATGTACATTGCCCAAATAACCGCAGCGGGGGAATTGATCGTCATGCTTGTGGAAACGACATCGAGGGGAATATCATCCAACAGGATTTCCATATCCTTCAAGGAGGAGATGGCGACGCCACATTTCCCAAACTCACCTGCTGCCTCTGGAGCATCAGTGTCGTAGCCCATGAGTGTAGGTAGGTCGAAGGCGACAGAGAGACCTGTTTGACCCTGGTCGAGTAAGTATTTAAAGCGTTGATTCGTCTCCTGGGCGGTTCCGAAACCGGAGAACATCCGCATCGTCCACATACGGCCGCGATGGAGTGTAGGGTGAACGCCGCGAGTGTATGGGTACTCGCCTGGAAGACCAAGGTCTGAAAGGTAATCCATTTCGGCGATGTCGAGAGGGGTATACAGGCGGTTAATCTCTTCCGAGGAGGTGGTTATGAAGCGATCTCGCCTCTCCGGAAAACTACTTAGACTCTGGTGGAGAGTGGTCTTCTCCCAATTCTTAAAAGCAAGTTTAATCGACTTCAGCTTTTCCGAGCCAAACATGCAACGCCTCCGAGCGATGATGTCTTCGTAGGGTTGGGATTATAGCATGTAGGTCATCGAACACATGTAAGGAGTATGCTCTTTTTGTACCTGCTTGCAGTGACCTTACAAACCTACCCCATGCGATAGGAGTTATGACAGAATAGGACCAACAGGACTATTGGGCGCTTATCGAACTGACTAGCGCCGGGAGGAAATCATGGATAAGAATCGAAAATTAAGTTTGGTCTTAATTGGCTTGGCCTGGCCAGCGGTCGGCATGGGATTCATGGCCTTACATTTCGGCTATCTGCCGTCGGGCTTGAGCCTCATTGCTGAGGTGTTGGGTCTCTTCATAGCGGGAGTATTCAGCGGGTTGCTGTATTTCGGCGTTCGAAATATATTCAAGACGAGATTAAGCGTGGGATTAGTTAACGTTGGTTACCTGCTATTCGCTCCAATCTCAATCATGACGGCGCTTATTGCTCCTGGGCTGGGAGAGGAGATGGGTTCACCTCTCACCTTCGTACTTGTTTCTCCGATCATGATCGTCCTCTACGCCATGGCGGCAATGGCTGCCGGTCTTGGGATGACATCAAGTTTGGCGATTGCTGCCCAAATACTTTCAGGTCGTCCCCCCCAACCAACAGGGAATATTCAGGAAGCGGTTCACATTAGCGAATGATCGCGGCTCCTCCCGGTCGTTTTAGCCCAACCCCGCTGCTCACCCGGCGGGGTTGCTGGTTAACTGGGAATTATGGGAAAATGCCAGTTAGAGGGCCGCTAGGCGCGTGGGGAGCTTAATTGCTCCAGGATAAAATCACGAAACGAAGCTTTTTCCTGATCCTATTTGACCCGGCTTAGCCGATTGTCGACCTCGGATTCACGCCAAATGCTCGCAGATCGACCCAAACTTCGTAAGGAGGCAATAACCAAGATGGAAGGACAAATAAGCGAAACTGCCCAGAAGGTTCAGGAAGTACTCGACGCCCAGGGAGTCTCCCTAGAAGTTCTTGAGCTGCCGATGAGCACAAGAACAGCACAAGACGCGGCGGCCGCGGTTGGTTGTGACGTTGGTCAGATTGCGAAGTCATTAATTTTCCAGGGCGAGATTTCGGGGCGTGCTTACTTAGTGATCGCGAGCGGGAAGAATCATGTCGATGAACATTTGGTGGCCGAGAAGGTAGGGGAGATGATTCAGATCGCTCCTGCGGCGTTTGTGCGCGCAGAAACCGGATACGCGATCGGAGGCGTCCCGCCCATTGGGCATGATGCGCTCATCCGAACGGTGATCGATCAAGATCTATTGGAGTACGATGAAATCTGGGCTGCCGCGGGGACACCACATGCTGTTTTCCGACTCAAACCACAAGACCTGGTCACTCTGACAAAGGGTGATGTAATTCAAACGGGCCGTTGAATTTCTGCACTCCTAAATAGATCTCCAGGTGAGATCGTGAGATCTCATTACGAGAGCTGTGTACTTACATCCAAACTGAATTCCTCTCACTTTTTAGGGTTCCCCGCTGAGAGCTAGCCGTGCAAACAACTGAAGACGATCGCGGCGATGATTTGCCCCTCCTCAAGAGTACGCTTGGTGATGTTGAGCGAAAGTGCAAGATGGATTGATGTTATTTCGGGGGAAGTTCGTAAAGCTCAACCAGCACCCCATGTGTGCTTTCGGGATGGATGAAGGCGAACCTTTTCCCGCTGGTGCCGATGACCGGCTCGCTGTTTATCAAGTGCACACCTCTTGCTTTCAGCGATTCCAGTGAGGCTTTGATATCATCAACTTCGAAGCAAATGTGATGGATCCCCGGCCCGCGCTTTTCTAGATAGCGCCCTATTCCACTCTCGTCAGATGTTGGTTTAACTAACTCGATCTCCATGTTCCCAACAGGAAGGAAAGCGGCGACAGAATCCTGATCCGGGAATTCTTCGACGCGTGCGACCTTTAGCCCCAGGGAATCACGCCAGAAGTGAAGCGCGTCTTCGATCTCATCGACAACGATGGCGATATGATTGATGCGTTTGACTGAAGTCATAGTTCCTCTAGTAGTCCTGGTTTGAGGGCATTCTAGGATAGAAATCTGATCATGAGAAATCGCCCCGATAAGGTTGGTACTGTACATTGTAAGGCGTTCCAGGGCGAAGCGCATCTTTCCTGTTCTGGTGTCTGGTTTGTGAGCGGTGAAGAATGCTTCAGGTGGACATTTTTCACGGGAGCACGTCTCTATCCGTCGGGACGGGAGATCGTGTAAGTAGAGAGTAAGAATGGTTTAGAAGATCGACGGTGAGCGGTACTCACCCCATATCTCGCGCAGGCAGTTGCATATCTCGCCGAGTGTGGCGCCAGCTTCTACGGCTTCGATGAAGAGCGGCATTAAGTTTTCCTCGCCACGGGCGGCTGATGCGATTCGCTGCAGTTCAAATTCCACTTGACCTTTGTCTCGCTTGGCGCGGAATTCTTTCAGTCGAGCTCGTTGAGATTGTTCTATCGAGGGATCAACCTTCAAGCGCTCAGGCGATGTTGCCTCATCTGTCTGGAAAGCGTTGACCCCAACGACAATTGTCTCGCCGCATTCGATCTGCTTCTGCGTTCTGTAAGCGGATTCCTGGATCTCTCGCTGCATGTACCCACTTTCAACTGCTGCAAGTGCGCCGCCGATCGCGTCGATATTCTCAAGATACTCTTTGGCGCGGCTTTCAATCTCGTCTGTCAGAGATTCGACTGCATACGCGCCGCCCAGTGGATCGATCGTGTCGGCAACGCCGCTTTCGTGAGCCAAAATCTGTTGTGTCCGCAGAGCTACCTGGACAGCGTGTGTTGTCGGTAGACTGAGCGCCTCATCCATGCTGTTCGTATGCAGGGATTGCGTACCTCCGAGAATAGCAGCCAATGCCTGGATCGTAACCCTGGTGATATTGTTCATCGGTTGCTGGGCCGTCAGGGTTGACCCCGCGGTTTGTGTGTGGAAGCGCAGCCGCCAGGATCGAGGGTCGCGTGCACCGAAACGGTCCTGTACGATGGATGACCACATCTTGCGGGCGGCGCGGAACTTAGCAACTTCCTCAAGCAGGTCGTTGTGGGCGTTGAAGAAGAAAGCCATCTGCGGTGCAATCTCATCTACAGACAAACCGGCTTGTATTCCCGTTTCGAGATAGGCAATAGCATTTGCCAGCGTGAATGCGAGCTCCTGCACAGCTGTAGCACCGGCCTCCCGCATGTGGTACCCGGAGACAGAGATTGTGTTCCAGCGAGGCATAGAGTTCCTGCAATATCGGAAGACATCTGTGGTTAGCCGGATTGCTGGTTCTGGCGGGAAGATGTAGGTCCCGCGGGCGATGTATTCCTTCAGGATATCGTTCTGAATAGTCCCTCTTAGAGAAGAAAGGTTAATCTCCTGCTGGCGGGCGATCGATATATACATGGCCAGCAGAATCGCGGCTGGCGCGTTGATGGTCATACTCGTTGAGACTTTATCGAGAGGAATGCCAGCGAAGAGCCGCTCCATATCTTCCAGACTGGATATGGAAACTCCAACCTTTCCCACTTCACCGCTGGCTAGTGGGTCGTCCGCGTCGTAACCAATCTGAGTGGGGAGGTCAAAGGCGATCGAGAGACCGGTCTGACCCTGGTCAAGCAAGTACTTAAAGCGTACGTTCGTCTCCTCGGCGGACGCATAGCCTGCATATTGGCGCATGGTCCATAGTCGGCCGCGGTACATTGTGGGCTGTACACCACGCGTGAAGGGATGCTCCCCTGGGAATCCCAGGCGGTCGATATACTCCGCGTCTGCTTTGCGTGGGAGATAGAGCCGTTCAACGGGGATTCCTGAGGGGGTTTCAAAGTGGTCCTTTCTCTCTGGCATGTGCGTGAGCGATTTTGCCAGCGTACCTTCTTCCCACTTCTTGACTGCTTCTCTTAAACGTTTGATCATTATTCTTTATCGCAATTGAATCTTTCAATCGACCTGGAGGACGCCCAGCAGTTTAGGATTTACTGGTGCAAGTCCCATAAAATTATCAAAAGTAATTTCTTCAAAATCAATCGCAAGGGGGCGGCGAATTCGGTCAAATAGTTCGAGATAGCTCGCCTGCACTCTTCGCTCCCAGGGCAATTCCAGCCGATCGGACATCTGGCGGATCGACTCGATCGAGGGTCCTTCGATCTCAATGAAGCAACCGAAGGGAAGTTCGTCAAGCATCACCTCGATGAAGTCGATCTGATAGGTTTCACGGTACTTCTCGTATAGGGTGGTAACCGTGAAGCCTAATGCTTCTAGTATCTTGCGCCCACCCTCGAAATCATCGATTTCAACCTCTAATTCCTCGCGTGTTTCTAATTGTCCGCGAGGGCGCTTGAAAGTAAGCGTCGCCCGATTGTCTTGCCGCAGTCGGAGGACATGCTTCTTTC